>CALGJN010000410.1:0-1986 GCA_937920185.1 uncultured Cellvibrionales bacterium
GAGTTCGAAAAAGCACGCGATAAAATCATGATGGGCGCTGAGCGCCGTTCAATGGTCATGTCGGAAAAAGAGAAAACAAATACTGCTTATCACGAGGCTGGGCACGCCATTATTGGTCGTCTAGTGCCTGAACATGACCCGGTGCACAAAGTCACCATTATCCCCCGTGGCCGCGCACTCGGCGTTACCCAGTACCTGCCTGAGGAAGATCGTTACAGCATGAACCGAACGCAGCTGTTTAGTCAGCTTTGTAGTCTGTTTGGCGGGCGTATCGCAGAGGAATTAGTTGGTGGTTTCGATGGCGTGACCACTGGCGCGTCCAATGATATTGAGCGAGCCACGCAGATGGCACGCAATATGGTCACCAAGTGGGGCTTGAATGAAAAAATGGGCCCAATCCTTTACGGTGAAGATGATTCGCAAGCACCCGGTGGCGGCAACACGCACTACTCTGAAGACACCTCTAGAGAGATCGATCAAGAGGTAAAAACCATTCTTAACGATGCTTATGCTCGGGCCACAACATTACTCACGGAGCATCGCGATGTCCTCGAAGCCATGAAAGATGCATTAATGGAGTACGAGACCATCGACGCTGATCAGGTTGACGATCTAATGAATCATCGCCAAGTTCGCGAACCGCGTAATTGGCAAAAAGATGATTCTGACAGCAACTCTGGCGGAGACGTTGCAAGCAGTGCAAAAAGTGACGCTTCCAAAGAGCGACCTATTGGTGGCCCAGTCGAAGAAGCCTAACTGTTTTGATGTTGCAAAAACCCTGGGTTACCATTTGGTCTCAGGGTTTTTGTATTTGAAAGGTAGTGAAAAATGGCAAGTTCAACATTAAAGTGTGGCTCTAAAACCCTCGATCTGTCGGGGCCCTCGGTCATGGGAATTGTTAATGTCACTCCTGATTCGTTCTCAGATGGCGGCGAACTTTATGCCAACGCACAGCTCGATCTAAGCAAAACCCTCAAGGTAATTGAAAAAATGCTCGCCGATGGCGCTGATATTATTGATATCGGTGGAGAGTCGACACGGCCTGGGGCCGCTAAAGTGGGTACTCAGCAAGAGCTAGACCGTGTTGTGCCAGTGTTGGAGGCTGTTGTTGCGCGTTTTGATGCTTTAGTATCGGTGGATACTAGTACCCCACAGGTAATCATTGAGGCGGCAAACAAAGGCGCTAGCCTTATTAATGATGTGCGCGCACTCAGTCGCCAGGGTGCGCTTGCTGCAGCGGCACAGGCAAAACTGCCAGTGTGCCTAATGCACATGCAAAACCAGCCTAAAACCATGCAAGTTGAGCCCTCTTATACTGATGTTGTCGCTGAGGTCTTAGCCTTTCTGGCCGAGAGAAAAGCCAATTGTATCGATGCCGGCATTGACAGCAAAAACATTATTCTTGATCCTGGATTTGGATTTGGTAAGACCTTAGCCCATAATCTCACTTTATTTAACGCAATTGAGCAGTTCGTCGCCACCGGTCATCCGGTATTGGTGGGGGTGTCGCGAAAATCAATGATCGGTCAAATGCTCGGGCTAGAGCACACTGATCAGCGTTTAATGGGCAGTGTGGCCCTGGCTTTATTGGCTGCCCAGCGTGGCGCCGCAATTCTGAGAGTGCATGACGTGCTCGAAACCAACCAAGCGTTGAAAGTTTGGCAGACTCTTAATAACAAGGAAGACTAAGGCATGGCAAGAAAATATTTTGGCACAGATGGTATTCGTGGCACGGTGGGGCAACATCCTATCACCGCTGATTTCATGCTCAAGCTGGGTTATGCAGCGGGTAAGGTCTTAACCCGAGATACTAAAGTTAAAAAGCGCGTGCTAATTGGTAAAGACACTCGTGTATCAGGCTATATGTTTGAGGCAGCACTTGAGTCTGGGTTGATCGCTGCTGGCGTCAACGTAGACATGCTTGGGCCTATGCCCACACCGGCCATTGCCTATTTGACCCGCGCATTCCGGGCGTCGGCAGGCATT
>CALGJN010000411.1:0-3500 GCA_937920185.1 uncultured Cellvibrionales bacterium
CGCGAGGGTATCGCGCAATTCTTGGGCTAGGGCTTTGCCGTCGATATTCATTATTATCCTTATTCTCTGTCCGAGTTGATTTTTAAACGACTATGATACGGTAATTCGGTCCGTGAGGTTTATCTGTGTGCGACCGTTGGGTGGTTATGAGAGTCTTAGGCGACACCAAGAGGCATCTTTCAGTGCCTGTTTGATGACCCTTGAGGCGTCAACTGGCGACTTGCCATTGACCTTGGGAGAATATTGCACAAAGTGCGTGGACTAAGCGCCCTAATTGCACGTGGTAACGTCAAAGTGGTTGAGGATAAGCGAGGCCGCGTTTGCCGTCGCAGCATGCTAGGGGTTAAGAGCAGGTGCTAAACGTCTGCGGCGTGGGCCATCGATATACCCGAGCGTTAGCTTCGTTATTTTGTCCGTTCCGTAACCTACCCTGAGGTGGTGCGGGTGCTGGTTGGATGCTGCGCACCATCGACGGATTAGCACGCGCAGTGCGGGTGTGCATTGGCGCATTTATCCACGGCAATAACCGCGATCAACTAGGCCGACAGGCCGCGATTCGAGCATAAACAGTCGGTATGGCTTTACACGCCGGCTTTTCTAAGTGGCGCCCGGCCCCGAGGCGACGTGCCTAAGGCGCATAGGCTAGAGCGGGCAGGGTCTTTCGCAGGCGCATAAACATCGTTGCGTAAATAGCCATAGCCACTAATGCGGCGCCTGAGCACATCATAAATACGCCGCCGTAGCCAAAATTTAAAGCCAACAATGAGGCCGCAAGATTGGGTCCGATAATTTGACCTAGGCCCTGAGCCGCCGGAATCATGGATGCATATTTTCCCACAGGGTCGATATTTGCGACTGTTGACATTTGATAGACATCGATAAAAATCCACAGCAAATTAAAGGAGAATACGCTGATCAGTAAGATGCTATCGGTAATGCCGTTAATCAATAAACCGACAATTAATGCCATGCTCAAAAGGGCGACCAACAGTGGCCGCAATAAGCCGAAGCGATTACTGAGGAGTGTGGCGAAGGCGCAGCCGACGAGACTGCAAAACGACGACCAAACCAAAACATTACCGATCCACGCCGGCGTCGCCTGATCGGCCAATGCAGCGAGTTCGATATAGGTCCAGTAGGAGCCAATGTTAATATAGGTGATGACCATCGCTAATAGGCACAGCCAAGGTACATATTTCGGAATATCTGCAGCGAAGCGAACTCCCTCGGGCGCTTGATCATGCGTTTGTTCCGGTATTGGACCGCGGCTACTGTCTTTGGGAATCCAGCCGATAAATGGGAGGGTGATCAGAAAGCAGAGAATAAATACAGAATAGATTTGCGGCATGGACAACAGGGGTAAAAAATGCATCTCTAGGGCTTGAGAGAACGCAAAGGCGAACAGCATCGCATTATAGGCGCGCGCTGGGTTGGAATTGGCACCCAAAGACGACACGGCGACCGCGGTATAGATACCACTGCCAAATCCTGCCAGCAAGCGAAGCCACAGCACTTCGGAGTATTCCACCCACACAATGCATAGCCCGTTGGCGATGACTGCCAATAAAATTCCAACTACCGCCAACCAACGGCGGTTGACCTTAGCGACCAAAAACGACGTGGTAAAAGCCCCCAGCGATAACCCGCCCAAATCGGCACCGGCGACGCGCCCCACCTCTACCTCGGAAAACCCCAGCAAGTTAACCCAGGCGGTACTGATCACTGGAATACCCACCAGAACACCGTAACCAACCAAGGTCATATATAGGCTGATGACGATACAACGCCATTGATCAAAGGGTGATGAGCTATTGATGTTGGTATTATTTGCGCTAGTCATGGGGTCTCCGTTGGGTGGTTATTGTTATTATCGGCTGGTTCATGCTCGGCCTCAGTGCATGCGCTGTTTAAAGGTTACTTGACATGGCCTATATTGACACTTCTTGCGTTACGATTAAATATCTAGACTCTTTTTCGTGGTGCTATAAATCGCCGCTGTTGTTAGCCTACGGCTCCGCATGCTGGGCAGGGCCAACGGGTTGAATATGATTGCCCGCAGCAGCATCGAGAAAATTACCGCTAGGTGTCGCGGCTGTCTTTTTGCTACTGTACTGCTATGAATTTGGTCAACATCCTCGGCGTTTGTGGGGTCGCCTTGTCTGTCTCCGCATGCCATCTAAAAGGCGCTATGAACGGTGAACCAGTTGCCGATCACGTATTCGTCAATGGTGGGGTGTATACCGTCGATGAGACTCGACCTTGGGTCGAGGCGATCGCGGTGCGCGAGCAGCGAATCATTCGGGTGGGTGACAACCGTGAGGTGCGCAAGTTAATAGGCCCCGGCACGCAGGTGACCGATCTCAGCGGTGGTATGTTACTGCCTAGCTTCGGCGATTCGCACCTTCACCTTCTGTATGGAGGAGAAGTCGTCTCGTCCTGTCTATTGAATTGGGCGGAAAAGCCCAGCGAGATTGCACATCTTTTGCGCGCCTGTACCAAAGAGCAACCAGGTGACGGCGAAACGTGGATTCATGCAACGCGCTGGGCGCGCTGGTCATTCCCCGGCGGCAATCCTCCTTCGTCATTTTTGGACGAACTGTTTCCCGAACGGCCGGTGATCATTGAACCGAGCGATGGCCACTCAATCTGGGTTAATCGGGTTGCATTGGATCGTGCCGGTATTGACAACAGCACCCCAAACCCGAAAAACGGCGTAATAGCGCGTGATCCCCTCACTGGTCGCGCCACTGGCATGCTGCATGAATCCGCGATCCAGTTGGTAATGGATCAGATGCCGGATATTTCCTACCAAGTCAAGTTGGCTTTTATCCGCAGGGCGATAGCGACGGCACGTGAATTCGGTATAACGGCAGCGATTGAGCCGGGTTTGAATCTTGAACAGGCAAAATTATTTTCAGCGCTAGACCGTGCTGGCGAACTCGACATGCGTCTGTTACTGGCACTCACGCCATTGGGCTGGGAGCTTGCTTCATTCGATGACGGGATTTACGAAATTGCGGCAAGAAGGTCTGAGGTCGAGAGTAATCAGGTGGCGGCGCACTCGGTGAAAGTGTTTGTTGACGGCGTGATTGAAAACGGCACAGCCCCTCTGCTGGAACCTTACTTGGATGATTCGATCCAATCTTTGGAGCTGTTTTATCCTTCGGCACAGTTGCGAGATTACTTTATTAACCTCGATCGTCTGGGTTTTAGCATTCATGTACACGCCGTTGGTGATCGCGGCATCAGACAGGCATTGGATGCGTTCGCTGCTATGCGCGGTGCCAATGGCATGTCGGATCAGCGCCATTTAATGACGCATTTACAATTAATCGATGAAGTCGATATTCCTCGATTTGAGCGCCTCGGCATCATCGCCAGTTTTGCAACTTTGTGGGCCTATCCAGAGCAATACAATCTCGAGATCTATCCGCCATTAGTAGGTCTCAATCGCATACAACGGTTTTACCCAGTAGCGAGCGTGGCCGCCACAGGCGCGA
>CALGJN010000412.1:0-2153 GCA_937920185.1 uncultured Cellvibrionales bacterium
GTTGGATGTTGGGTAGGTTTTGCGATGTCGCTCGCTGGCGGCATTGTTCGAGCATTTCGGCCGAGCTGTCGAGCGCAATAACATGCTCAAACGCGATCGATAATTTGCCTAAGAACTGTCCATAACCGGGTCCAATTTCAACCGCTGTCGAGCGGTTTAGTACGCTGGTGTCGAGCAGATTTTCAACCCCCTCACCATAGTCAGACCAACCGGCGATAAGGTCTTGATTGGCTTCAAAACGGGTCGCATTGGCGTTAAAAAATTCCACCGAGGCCGCCGATCTCTCAGCGTTGATACGATCTAATTGAGCACTGATTGCATCGCTCAGCGATAGACGATCGAGACTTTCAAACAGCGTCGCCTGCAGCTCTTGTAACTGATCATGGGGACTACAAAAATTGCGCCGATAAAACAGCGTGGTGCCTTCACGGCGCTTAGAGACGAGACCGGCGCTGGCCATGATTTTTAAGTGATGGCTCATTGCCGACTGGCGAATATTGAACACCTGGCAGAGTTCTAAAACGCCGTACGAATTTTGTTGTAATACCCTGAGGATTTGCATCCGTAAGGGATCGCCGGCCGCCTTGCACAGCTGAGTTATCTGCGCGGTGGGGACGTTATCAGCGAGGATTGACGACGAGATTGACATGCGCGCATCCTAGCATACTAAATCTATATATAAAAATATTTTTATATATAGCCTAGGCGGGTTACTAACCGCTAAAAGGCCTCTTTTGCCAGCGGCTTTATCCCTTGGTTACGGTGATTATTGGTTTACTGGCAAGGCGGTCTGAGCGACAATAGCGGGCTTATCCTGACGCATTTGGAGTAACTGTCTATGGCCTCTCGTAGAGACCTCGCCAACGCTGTAAGAGCCCTGAGTATGGATGCGGTACAACGCGCTAACAGCGGTCATCCCGGAGCCCCAATGGGCATGGCAGATATTGCCGAAGTCCTTTGGAACGACTACTTACAACACAACCCCGAAGACCCCAATTGGATTAATAGAGACCGTTTTGTGTTGTCGAATGGTCATGGGTCAATGCTGCTATATGCGCTGCTCCACCTGAGTGGCTACGCTCTCTCGATAGACGATTTGAAAGATTTTCGTCAACTCCACTCAAAGACGCCGGGACATCCAGAATACGGCTACGCGCCGGGTGTAGAAACTACCACTGGGCCACTGGGCCAGGGAATTGCCAACGCGGTGGGTATGGCATTGGCCGAAACTACCCTAGCCGCGCAGTTCAACCGCCCCGGCCACAATCTTGTCGACCATTACACCTATGCATTTTTAGGTGATGGCTGTTTGATGGAGGGTATATCTCACGAGGTGTGTTCGCTTGCGGGAACGCTCAAGTTGGGAAAGCTGATCGCCTTTTATGACGACAACGGCATCTCTATCGACGGCGAGGTTGAGGGTTGGTTTAGCGACGACACGGCGGGTCGATTTGCCGCCTATGGCTGGCAGGTTATACCTGCGGTTGATGGACATGATAGTCAGGCGTTGACCGCTGCAATTGAGTCGGCGCGCGCCGACTTGGCGAGGCCCACATTGATCTGCTGCAAAACCATCATTGGTTTTGGCTCGCCGAATAAACAGGGCAAAGAAGATTGTCACGGTGCCCCGCTTGGCGCCGACGAAATTACCTTGGTTCGAGAGCAGTTGGGGTGGGCCCATGGGCCCTTTGAAATTCCCGATAGTCACTACGCGGGCTGGGACGCTAAGGCGCGCGGTATTGCTGCACAGGCGGAATGGACCAAGCGCTTGAGTGAGTACCGTGACGCCTATCCAGAATTGAGTGGTGAGTTTGAGCGGCGGATGGCAGGCCAATTACCGACGGATTTCGACGCCGCAGCCGACGCTTACATTGCAGACTGTCAGGCATCGATGGAAAAAATCGCCTCGCGCAAGGCATCGCAAAATAGCCTCAACGCCTACGGCCCAATGCTACCTGAATTGCTCGGCGGCTCGGCAGACCTAGCGGGGTCGAATTTGACTATCTGGTCGGGCTCTAAGCCGATCACTGCAGAAGACGCCGACGGCAATTACATTTATTACGGGGTTCGCGAATTCGGCATGAGCGCGATCATGAATGGTATTGCGCTGCATGGTGGCTTCGTCAATTACGGCGCCACATTTCTTATGTTCA
>CALGJN010000413.1:0-3799 GCA_937920185.1 uncultured Cellvibrionales bacterium
CCCTGACCAAGAGTCCCCCATCGACGGTACCGCTGCCCCCGCCGCACATTGATCGGGCCAGTGGGTAATACCGCCTGCGCAAAGTAGACTATCGCTGCAATCGAATCAACACGCGGTAAATCGTACAGCCGAGCAATCTTTGCTATCATTGTTACCGCCGGTAGCGTGATCTGTGGACCGTATCAGGGTTCACTTATTTAAGCGGCAACGAAGTGCGCGAGACAGATCAGCAACCAATAGTTAAGGCGCGCTGACACCAGTGCAGACCATAGCAAATAAAATAATCGCCGTTTGAGCGCATACAATAGCCTGCATGCAATAATTTATACACAATGATACAAACACAGTCCGTTTAAACAGACCAATCCAATGACAACAGCCGATTGAATATGCAGCACGCCGTCACCTCCATCGACAGTCGCCTTCAAAAACGCCGAATCTATCTTCGAGTCGTGTTGCACACTCTGGGTTTGAGCATTGGCTGTGCCATACTATTTTTTCTCGCCAGACTTGCCGCGCTCTGGGTCTATGGCCCGTTGAGTGTCGACGTTGCGACCGCTGATCTGTGGTTGGCACTATGGCTTGGTCTGCGCTTTGACGTTGCTATAGCGCTGCGCGTTTTACTCTTGGGTGTGCTGTGCAGTCTGGCCGCACTGGCGTTGCCAGGCCATCGCTCAAGCGAGCTTGCCTGGGCCTTCAATCGCCTGCTCGGCTTGCTGTTAATCTTTTCAGCGATCATCCTATCGGCCACCAATTTTGCCTATCTGGGCTTTTTTGGCGGGCCCTTAGATAGCTTTGTGTTTGAAGGAATGGAATACGGTTTTGAGGCTGCTTATAAAAGCATCACCGGGGTCCATAACGTCTACCCGACACTCCTGGCGACAGCGGCACTATTGGCTGCATGTCTCTTGGTGTACAGCACCTTTAACCAGCGCATCATTGAGAAAGCCAGCGCTACTGCGTTAACAACTCGGGGCTTTATTTACCTGTTGATCGTCTCGCTAATAGCAATAGCCGTACTCGCCCGCGGCACGCTTTCGACGTTTCCGCTATCCTACAGACACCTGGCGATATCGGCTCACAATCAGATCAACAATTTGGTGCCCAATGGCATTATTGCGCTCTATTATGGCCACCGAAATTTTCGCAAATCGCAAAATCAACCGGTCGCTGACGACGCGGTGGGACGCCAACTGTATACGCGTTTTTATGGCCGAAAACCGACTGATGGCAAGCTTTTCGAGCAGTTTTTTACCACTACAAAACGGTCGCCATTACTCGAAAAAAATCCGCCCCATGTGGTCTTAAACGTTCTCGAGGGCATGGGCCAAGCGCTGTTACTTGAGCGCTTTAACCCCGGTAATCACCTCGCCGGAGCGCTCCGGCAGCACCTCGCCGAGGACGTCTATTTTAAACATTTTTTACCCGCCTCCAATGGCACGCAACAATCCTTAGTCAGCTTGTTGTTAAATTCTCGCTACAGCAATATCAGCCGCAGTATTCACCAACGAGTAGAACTTAAGACCTCAGCCGCCAGAATATTCAAAGCCGCCGGCTACAAAACAGTGTTTCTGTTCAGTGGATTCGAGGGGTTAATGAACCGTTCCAGCTATTTCAAGGGGCAGGGCTTTGACGAGTTTATCGGCGCCCACCAATTACACCGACGCTATCCAGAGATGCAGACATCGGTTTGGGGGGGCGACGACCATTATCTATTTAAGGTTGCGAGCGAGCTACTTACTGCGCACAAAAGCGGTGAAAAGCCGTTATTTATTGCCACTCTAACCATCGTTAATCACCCGCCCTACAAAATGCCATGGCTCGAAAAATCCACCGCTTTCGATGGCAATTTTGCCCCTAGTCTACTCGACAGGATGGACGATTTACCACTAGAGTCGCTGCATACCTACAGGTACACCAACGACCAACTGGGCCAATTTATCTCCCGTACCAAAGCGAGTGACTTGGCACATAATACCCTGATCGCGGCCACTGGCGATCATGCAATCCGCGGTATGCGCTACGCTCCTAGCGAACAGCTCCATCAAAAGAGTGTACCCTTTTACCTGTATATCCCAGAGCGCTATGCGACCGGCATCCAGGTCGACAGTCACTCCATCAGTTCGCACAAAGACATAATGCCAACCCTCTATAATCTGGCGCTATCCGAGGCCCGATACCCCGATCTAGGACGCAATTTGTTGCAGCCAACGGCCTCCGATTCAGTGCATAATTTTGCCTACAACGACAACTATTTAGTGGTCGCTAATGCCGCCTATGGCAAACTCGAAACCGGCACCGCCCACGGCAGCAAAATTAACGCAACTTTTGACATAACCGATCAGGCGGCGCAGTCGACATCGGCGAGACTGCGCCAGGCGGCGACCTACCCAGAGGTACTCGACTGGCTGACCCGCTATCAATTAAATCAACCACCGCAAGCGGAAAAATGATGCATATTTTTGTTATCAATCTCGACCGATCGGCCGATCGGCTGGCGAGCATTTCGGCTCATCTGCATCGCTTGGGGTTGGACTTTACGCGGATCTCTGCGGTTGATGGCAGCGCTCTGACAACGTCCCAGCGCACCTTAGAATACAGTCCAGTCAAGAACAGAAAAACCTACCGGCGCGCGCTCTCAAATGGCGAAATCGGCTGCTATTTAAGCCACAGAGCCTGTTGGCAACAGATCGTCGATGAGCACCTCGACGTGGCGCTGATTTTAGAGGACGACGCGGTGCTGCACCAGCGCCTGCCCGAGCTGCTAACGACGATCGAACAACTCTCGAGCCCTTGGGACCTGATAAAATTGTGCGATCCGCAGAAAAATAAAAAGGCCAATAGTTCGCGCCCACTGAACCAAGATTACCAGCTCAGCGAATACAAAAAACTCCCCTCGGGTGCCATAGGCTATGCAGTATCCGCCCACGGCGCCGCCAAACTGGTCGAGGCACGTGCCACTTTTGGCCGACCAGTCGACGACGACATGCAATTTTACTGGGAGTACCAGGGCCTCGTATTTGGCGTTGAACCAAGCCCAATTTGGCACTCCGAAGCCACCGCCGGCAGCGACATTGACGCCTCCGGTCGCAGACAAAGTTCGAAAACGCTGTGGTCAGCGCTCAACACACCCATACTGCGCCTCGCCCATGAAATCAATATCTTACGTCATCACCGTAAAAGGCAGCGACTCGACAAAGAGAACGAGGGATAACAACCTCAGATCATTCCTATGGCTCAGCGTCCTCGGCACGATCCAATGCAAAGATAGTATTGAGCTGCCCAGCGAGGCGCACGCCGGCCATCAATAGCCGCTGCTCGGCCAGTGGGCGGGTGCGATCCGCGTAGTCGCGACCCAAAATTGGCGGGCCCTCAGAAGCCACTAATCCAGCGGAGCTGAGCTTGTTGCGCAAAGAGCGGGCGATAAAATTATCACCAAACGCGTAGGCGCGGGCGCGCAAAGCTTTGGATTCCCTCGCCCATTCGACGGTTGGCGTAGACTGCCAATCGCTGATCTGCTCGGAAGTCGCGCGATTTAAAGCCCGCGCATAGTCCTCTACAGGCAATTTTTGCGCGGTCAACAAACCATCCCATACGCTGTGTAAATTGGTCTTTAGCGGCGTATCGCCGTCGCCTAACCAGATCACCGAGACTTGGTTGCCGCCGCGATCGGTGCCATTGCCGACGTGCAGCGGTTGGTGCAGATCGGCGATAAAGTGCACCGTAAATGCCAACGCCTGCCAACGGCTTAGACGGTCTTTCGACGCGTCACGCAAGTGCCTTTTGCTCCTGTTCAACG
>CALGJN010000414.1:0-9408 GCA_937920185.1 uncultured Cellvibrionales bacterium
TGGCGACGGGTGTCTGCCGGCCTGCTAATCGCCGCAATATGCCTGATGTTGTATGCGCTATCCGACCCCTTTTGGTTTGAATACACCGCAGGTCGCGTCTTGTTGGGGGTGGTTTTTACGCTGATTGCCTTTGCCGTGATAATGTTTACCTATGAGTCCCACGCACGCCGCGGTTTGGTCGTTATCGTTGCCCACTACCGTTGGTTTGGTATTCCGTTGGCATTATTAAGCTGGGGTCTTGGGTTGTGGTTGTTGGGCTGGTCTTACATCGGCGCTGTGGCTGAGCTCGATGATTGCGCGAGCGACGACCAACTCAATGTCGTCTGCGGGATCCGCAATGCCGAGGACCTCGTGACCACGCCGGATGAGGCCTTCTTTATCGTCCCAGAATTTGGTGGTATCGGCCCTTTTAATGCGGCGCAGGCACACGCTGCCGGGCGCCTGATGCTGGTCGACCTTGCAGCTCAGGTCGCGCAACCGGCAGCGATTCGATACGCTGAAAACACCTGGGGTGATGGCGACTGCCAGCGCACTGGGGTGATGCCACTGTCACCCCACGGCGTCGACTTGATAGAGCGTGGTGACGGCCGCCATCAACTGGCGGTAGTTAATCATGCGCCCGGCGAAACGGTTGAAATGTTTGAAGTGGTCGCCGAAGCAGACGTTTGGCGCTTGATCTGGCGAGGCTGCGTTCAAGTGCCCAAGGTCAACTACCTAAACGACATTAGTTTAGCCAGCGATGGCAGCTTTTATGCCTCGCACATGTACCCGCCAGAGTTTTCCACTGTCGAGCTGCTGAAGGCCGCGCTTTTTAAGCACGCCACCGGCTACGTTTTACGATGGGATAGGATTAATGGCTTCGGTCAGGTGCCGGGAACCGACGGGGGCTATCCCAATGGAGTGGTCTTAGATGAGAGCCAGAATATTCTCTATGTGGCGCACAATTTGGCCGATAGAATCGATGCGGTGGACATGACTCAGGGTGGGGTTTTGGCGAGCGTGACCCTCAACAGTCCGGACAACCTAGTGTTGCGCGACGGTGCGTTGTGGGCGACCAGTTGGGACCATGAGATTGCCGATATGGCAGTTTGTGAGACTAAGGTGCCCTGTGCGCTGCCTTTTTCAGTTCACCAATTAACGCCAACAACGCTGCGGAAGGAGCGTCGTTGGCGCTTTAATCATGCGCCTTTTGGGTTGGTCACTGTGGCATTTCCGCTGCAAGATAAGGTCTGGCTTGGAGCGGGTCGCGCTGATCGCATTGGATATTTCGAGGTTAAGTAGTGGTGAAAAATATTAAATGCGTAAAAAAGGCGACCTTTTGACCGCCTTTTTTACGCGTATCAGACTAGGATTATTTGCTGAGCGATAGACCCCACATGCCCGGTTCACCGGGATATCAACACCACTGATCTGCCCCAGAAACTGCTGAGAAGGCAGTATATAAGAATTCATCATTGGTAAGGTTTTTACCCCAAAGAACCATTCCCCAGTCGTTGATCTTTCATCATAGCCGTAGTCTCGGAGCACCGCGGTGGCTGCCGCTTTAGGGCGTGTCACTGATGTGCCATGGTATTGGTAGTAAACTGTTGCGAATTACTGGTAATGCGCTTGCAGACCAATCCCAGGTCACCGAGGCGGTCAACGATTCTGGATGAGCATCCTCAATATCATCGCCGCTTTTGTCGCCACATGCAGCTCCCGCAAAGGAATCATATGCCGAGTCGACAAAGCGACCAGAAAAAGCAATCGTCAGATTTTCAACGGGACTTTAGGGTATGTCGAATTTAAAACTATCGGCCGATTGTTGATCAGCATTCGCTAAAACAAACCCTGCGCCAACAAAGGTGTTTGTTATAACGTTTTCACCTGTTTGGTCAAAATATGTGGTGTTTAAACTGCCTTGCTCTCACCGTATTTTGGCTCCAATTTCGCACACATCGCCCTCCTCGGGCGTAGCCTTAAGAAGGCCACAGGTAATTTTTTGTTGATCTCGGGGCCTATGCACCATAAAGTACGTCTTTATGCTTTCACCACAGATTACATCTTTAGATTTAGGTGCGGTGTGGTAAAGCTTGGTAAAAATAGTAAATGCAGGAATATAGTTATAAATGGTTACCGTCTGGGGAGTCTGGTTATAGATATTGTGACGATTGACTGGTACGTCTAAGTCGCCGTCTATGATTCTTTACGATGTCTGCTGAATGGCCTAAAACCGGTTCAGCCCGACAACAAAAAATTAACACAAAAAATTAACACAAAAAAGCCACACGTATTGCACAACAATGGGGATAGTTTATGCACATTTTCGCTACAGCAAAGAGAACATTTTTTACCGTTATTATTGGGTCGATATTTACCTCGGGCGCTAGCGCTCAAATCGATGAGATAATAGTCACCGCCAACAAGCGGGAACAGTCGCTGCAAGATATACCAATGACGGTATCCGTGGCGACAGCGCAGCAGATTGAGCGGTCAGCGATTATAGACTTAATCGATCTTGGCTCTGCTGTACCTACCCTGAGGGTGAATCAATTACAAAATTCGGCGCAGACCAATTTTGTGATTAGAGGGTATGGCAATGGAGCTAACAACCCTGGCATCGAGCCGGCGGTTGGAATCTATATCGATGGCGTATCGCGCACTCGCGCGTCTTCGGCGATCGGCGATCTGCCAGGGGTTGAACGAGTCGAAGTCCTGAGTGGTCCGCAATCGACGTTATTCGGTAAAAATGCTTCCGCCGGCGTCATCAGTATCACCACCAAACTACCCGAAAAAGAGTTCGGCGGCATGGTATCGGCGACGGTCGGCAATCACGGCGCCCGTATCGTCAAGGGCACCTTGACCGGGGGTATCTCGGAGACCCTGTCCTTTAGAGTGTCTGCTAGTAGTAATGAAATGGACGGCTTTACCACCAATCTGCTGGACGGCAGCGACATGAATAACCGCGATCGTCATGCAATTCGTGGTCAATTAATGTGGGAGCCTTCAGACGATCTGAGCGTGCGCATTATTGCCGATACCAGCGAAATAGACGAGGAGTGCTGCGGCGCAGCCATGCTCAAGATTGGTGATTATGGTCCTCTGCTGAGCATGCTGGCGGGCGGTAAGTCGGCACCGGTCGATCCTCAGTCGCGAAACGTCTATGCGAACTACAGCCCATCAAACAAACTGGATGGTGATGGTATATCCATGCATATTGAGTACGACTTGGGCTTCGCAACGCTAACGTCGATTACTGCGCAGTTAGATCAAGAAGCAAAATCAACGTTGGATGCAGATTTTTCTGCTACCGAGATTCTTGCCGAGAACAGGTTAGAGTATGACTTTGATCATTTCACCCAAGAATTTCGGCTAACCTCTAACAGTGACGGGCCACTCCAGTGGACGCTCGGCGCCTATTACTCTGATGAAGATGTAGAGACGTTTCGAAATGTAACCTATGGAGATCAGATCTTCCCGTTTGCAGATGCGCTGATTACCGCAGGTCTAAGCAACGCGATTGGAGCCGAGGCTACGGCAGGCTATTTGGCGTCGGGCGCGCCGCCAGAGGGTGCTGCCGCCTTTGCGGCCGGTGTGGTGGAAAGCACACTGGCGCCCGCGCTTGGGTCAGGCATCAACTTTGTGGGCGCTGCGTTCGGCGCTTGTTTGGTCAATGGTGTTCCCTGTAGCGCGGTGTTCTTTGTGCCTAATTCTGGCGACGAGGGAGAATTTTTTACTCAATCCAGTAAGTCATTATCGTTTTTTGGGCAGATGGACTACGCGTTGACCGACAATCTGACGGTGACGCTGGGTCTTAACTATACTGACGACAAAAAAGACGTCGTTGGGCGTGTTGAGGTGAATGACCCCTTTGCTGCCCTACCTCTTGCGGCCGCAGGCTTGCAGTCCCTAGAGGGGTTGCAGTATTTTAAAGGGTTTACGAGCTATGGTGGACCGAATGACGCAGAGTCGGGCGCGTTTGATTCCGATGATACAACCCACACATTCCGCCTAGCTTACGATATCTCCGATGACACCACTGTTTATGCAGCCCATTCTACTGGCTTTAAAGCGCAGTCAGCGAATCTATCCATCGACGGCCGCACACCCTATGCACGGTCTGCCGATCCGGAGGAGGCAACGTCTTATGAGATTGGATTAAAGATGCAGTTTGATAACGGCTACCTCAACATGGCCTATTTTAACCAGTCGATCGAAGGCTTTCAGTCGAATGTCTTTACCGGTACCGGGTTTAACCTAGCAAATGCCGGTGAGGAGACTCACGAAGGCATCGAAATTGATATGATGATGGCATTGTCTGAAAACTTTGTTATCAATTTTTCAGGTATCTTTATCGACGCGGTGTATGACGATTTCAAGCAGGGCGCTTGCGATTCGACCGGGCTTGCCGAAGCTGAGTTCCAATGCCCGTTGTTGGAAGATGGATCGCGCGCTGACTTTTTAGACTACACCGGCCTCGATCCGGCAGGTGTCCACGATGTCAGCTTCAATGCTAACGCCACCTATTCATTCGATATCAGCGATGGCATGGCGGGCTTCATGCGCTTGGAGTATTTGCATGAGGAAGATGTCAAGTTGGCTGATCTTATCCCCAAAAACCTCGCAAGCAGGGGAACGGATAACATCAATGCCAGTTTTGGAGTTAGCTCGGACCGAGGCGGTTGGAGTGCGATGATTTGGGGCCGCAACCTCACCGACCACAAATCGCTGATCAGTGCCTTCCCAACCACGGCAGCGCCCGGAAGCTACAGCGGCTATCCCACAGCTCCGCGCACCTATGGCATTTCCGTGCGCAAGGATTTTTAATCGCGCGCGAGGTCTTAGTAGATAAAAAAGGCGGCTTACGAGCCGCCTTTTTTTTAGCTTTGGGCCTTTTTTTAGCTTTGGGCCTTTTTTAGCTTTGGGCCATAGTCGAGCCCACATATGCTGGTTGCAGTGGCTATCGAAAGGCCCTTGCTCTAAAACCGGCATAGCCCGAGTAAAACGGAGCGGTGTCCTTTACTGGGAACCGAGTGCAAGACTGTTTTTTTCAGTTAAACTTCGCCACCATATTGGCGAGTTGAAATTCAGCGATCACCACAAGTTTCACTTTTGACGCCAAATTGTCATGCCGCTTTCACTGTACTTCACTTCACTTCACTTCACTGCACTGCACTGCACTTCACTGTATAGCCGGGTTAGCATGTCTGTTGATCAGGCATCCTGGGTGTGCCCGCTTATTTCGACATGAAAGATCATTAAAATCGACCGAGCTTAAAAGACCTTGCAATGGAGGCGGAGTTGGCAGCTACCGTCGAGGTAGCCCTAGCCCACTATTGATGCGCGTCAAAAAGGTAACCCGCCGATTTGGCACTGCATACCACTCGGCGGCTGAACTATTGCTCGATTTACCGCGTATTATCAGTAGTTTATGCAGTTATCATACATAGAATCAATTTTGACCTACGGGTTGCGATGGTTGCGACAGACAATTAGGGGTGACACGATGGGTTATAGAGGGGCTGGCGGCGGCGATATAAGCCCGTCGGATTTATCGCGCATTGTCGAGATGGCGTGGGAGGATAGAACACCCTTCGAAGCCATCGAACGGCTATTTCAAGTCGATGAGAAGGGTGTTGTAACGTTGATGCGGCGACACCTGAAGCGCCGTTCGTTCGAAAATTGGCGGCGGCGTGTGGCGTGCAGGAAAACCAAGCATCTGGCGCTTAGGCCAAGCGGTGTTTCACGCGGCTATTGCCCAACGCAATACAAGCAAAGATGAGCATAGCGAAAGGGGAAATATTATGAAAATACCGTCTGTTTGTTGGTGGCGGGTGACAACTACAACGGTAGTGTTGGCGCTGGTTGCGTTGACGGCCGGTGCCGGAGAGACACTGATGCGAGACGATTTCGACAACCAACCCGAGCAGCGATGGCGATTTGTCAGCGATCGCGTTATGGGGGGCATCTCCAACGGAAATGTGATTTTTGATCGGATCGGTGGAGACAGTATTGCGCACATGACCGGGGTAGTGAGCACTGCTAACAACGGGGGCTTTATCCAGTTCCGTCGCAACATTGAGGCTCCGCAAGGCGCACTTGGCGTGGTGCTGCGAGTGCGGGGTAACGGCGAAAATTATTTTTTGCACGCCCGAACCAGCGCTGCGCGGATGCCCTGGCATTACTACCGAGCTGGGTTTGATACCACGTCCGAGTGGCGAGAAGTTAGATTGCCGTTTGCCGGTTTTCTGCCCTCTAGCGATCGCCTAAAAGGCGGATTGCAGGCGGCATCTATCCGCAGTCTCGGTATTGTTGCCTACGGTCGCGAACACCGCGCAGATATTCAGGTGGCGTGGCTAGGGTTTTACTGAGTCATATCGTCGCGGCGAAAAGTGCCGATGACGTGCACTCGTCAGGGCTGTCTTCTGCGACCCATTATTTTTGGCTGTGGTTGACAGCGACCGCGGGATCGCCAATGATAGTGCGCAAAATTCACACGTCACTTAAGAGGATATTAGATGGACAGCGAGAGCGTTCGTTCGACCCGCGGTCGCGGCAAGGTATACAGCAGCATTCTGGATACGATTGGAGATACGCCTTCGGTACGGATTAACACCTTGGCACCCGAACATGTTGAACTCTACGTTAAGGTTGAGTCATTTAATCCCGGTGGGTCGGTCAAAGATCGTTTGGCGATTGGGATTATTGAAGATGCTGAACGCAGCGGTGCGTTGCTTCCCGGGCAGACGGTGATCGAGGCCACCAGCGGTAACACCGGCGTGGGGCTGGCGATGGTGTGCGCGGCTAAGGGGTATCCATTCGTGGCGACGATGCCAACCAGCGTGTCGATTGAGCGCCGCAAACTGATGCGGTTTTATGGCGCCAACGTCATTTTAACGCCCAAGGCGGAAAAGGCTACGGGCTGTTATCACAAGGCTGTGGAATTGGCGGATGCAAACGGCTGGTTTTTGGCCCAGCAGTTCGAAACACCTGCGAATGCAACGATTCACGAGCACACCACGGCGCGTGAAATCATCGCCGATTTTGCTGGCCAGCGACTCGACTATTGGGTGACTGGCTACGGCACGGGTGGCACAGTGGCGGGCGTGGCGCGCGGGTTGCGAGCGGCGCGACCAGATACCAAGATTTTGCTCAGCGAGCCACACAGTGCTCAATTACTGGCCAGCGGCGAGCCGCAAATGAGGAACGACGCAGGCGCGCCGGTGTCGAGTCACAGTGCCTTTACCCCACACATGATTCAAGGCTGGACGCCAGATTTTATCCCACAGGTGTTGCAGGAGGCGATCGATGAGCATTTTTACGACCAGCTTGTGCCCGTAGACGCCGAGGATGGTATGCAAATGGCGCGTGAATTGGCTCGCAAAGAAGGTATACTTACCGGCATATCGGGTGGTTCTACCTTCGCGGTGGCGATGCAAACGGCGGCTGATGCTGAACCCGGAACGGTGATTCTTTGTATGCTTCCAGACACTGGTGAGCGCTACTTGTCCTCGCCGCTGTTTGCCGACGTTGAGGCGCAGATGAACGCCACGGAATTGAAGCTGTCGCGGTCTACGCCTGGGTTTCAACTATCCGCCGAAGAGTGAATTAGAACGGCTGCGATGCGGCGGTCGAGTGCAGTGAGATTGTCGTTGATCAAATAGAGTGTCTGAGACTAAAACACAAAAAATAAAGGATACGTTGATGAAGAGCAAGCGAGAACTGGGTATTGTTATCTATGGCGCGACCGGTTACACCGGCCGCTTGGTGGTTGAATATTTCAATCGTCAATACGGTGTTGATGGCGACATCAGTTGGGCGATGGCCGGGCGCAGTTTGGATAAATTGATATCGGTGCGCGATGAGCTAGGCGTCGATGAGTCGGTGCCACTCGTGGTTGCCGATGCCGCGGATCAGCAATCTTTGGAGGCGATGGTTCAGCGAGCAGCCATTATTTTGACCACCGTAGGTCCTTATCAACTGTATGGCAGTGAATTGGTCGCCGCCTGCGCGTCGTCCGGCACCGATTACGTCGATCTTTGCGGTGAACCTGTATGGATGCACCAGATGATTAACCAGCACACACAGGCTGCCATGGAGAGCGGTGCGCGGATTATATTTTCCTGTGGTTTCGATTCGATCCCTTTTGATATGGGGGTATTTTTTCTACAGCAGACAGCCATTTCTAGAATGGCCAAAACCGCCAGTCGGGTCAAAGGGCGGGTGCGTCAAATGAAAGGCTCGTTTTCCGGTGGTACCCAGGCAAGTTTTACTGCCACTATGGCGGCGGCTGGCCGAGATCCAGCGGTGATCGAAGTGCTAAAAGACCCGTTTGCTCTAAGCAATAACCATCCTGGCCCAGAGCAACCCCGTGGTAATCAGCCGTTCTTTGACGACGCGTTGCAGTCTTGGGTTGCTCCCTTTGTAATGGCGAGCATCAATACTAAAAATATCCACCGTTCGAACTTCTTGCTCGGACACCAGTATGGCGCCAATTTTGTCTATGATGAAATGTTCGTCACAGGCCCAGGTGATGCAGGTGAGAAATTGGCGCGAGCTATGGCAACGGGCAACGCTCTGGGCGATAAGGTGTTGCAACCCGGAGAGGGGCCGAGTAAGGAAGAGCGCGATAATGGTGGCTTTGACATCCTTATGATCGGCGAAGCCGATGATGGTGGTGAGGTTCGCATAAGCGTCACGGGAGACTGCGATCCGGGCTATGGTTCGACCAGTAAAATGGTCGCCGAAAGTGCGATATGTTTGCTGCGTAATGCGGACATAGTCGAGGGGGGGATTTGGACTCCAGCACCGGCCATGGGTTCGCTGTTGATTCGGCGGTTGCGCGATTTCGCTGGGCTTACCTTCGTGGATGAAACGCTCGATAGTTGATAGCTCGATAGCTCGATAGCTCGATAAGGTGCGCGGATACCTTGTGTCGTCTTACTGATTGAGGGTCGGTTGGGCGACGTTGACTTGCCGAATGACGGTTCACGCCACCCCAAAAGTGCGTCTTTAGAGCATCCGATTCCGCGCAGTTTTTAAGCACGATATCCAAGCATGCGTTTTCCATGGATACCATGCCAACTGGCCTGTGTCCGCCGGTGACATAAGGTTAACAGTATCCGCCGCTAACGTTTTCCCTGACGCCCAACCGACGTATCAGTCGGCGCGTAGAAATCTTTACCGCTTGCAAATACCTCTGTAAACAAATGGCCATTGCCGCGAAAGTAGCTCATAGCTGCCGATAAAAATACCTGAATTTACCGTTCGTGGGTTGCATTATGCTGTCCGCTTGATTGGTTCTCAAATGCAGTGGAGGGTTACTTTTGGCGCTGCGAAATCTTTGGCTCGGCTTTGGCCCCAGAGCGCTGCAAAAAGGTGTCAAGGGGCGGTAATGGGCGGTAAGGGGCGGTAAGGGGTGGTAAGGGG
>CALGJN010000415.1:0-3484 GCA_937920185.1 uncultured Cellvibrionales bacterium
ACATGGCTGAAGTGCCGGCCAGTAAGGTTGGTGAGCCCAATGATATCGCTTATGCGGCGCTGTACCTCGCGTCGGATGAATCAAAATTTGTCAGCGGCACGCGGATCGTTGTGGACAACACTATGTCGGTGACCTCGGGTAACGTCACCGAGTAAGAGTCTTAAAACTTAAAGACCTCGATTGGGTTAACCAGTGCCGTGGGTTTAAGCGGCTAATAGACGTTGCTTTTTGATCTCGGATGGGCTTCTTAGGGAACCGCCCCAAGTGTTTTGCGGCGGTTCAATTCGCGGGTCAAACATCCAAGATGATGGTGCTTCCATGCTCACTCACGCGCTTGATCGAAGGCATTTGTCACTTGAAGAAATTCTGCAAATTACAGCGGACGCAGTGTCTTTTGACTAAGGGGCGTAGCAGCCGATTCTAACGTTGTTGAAACCTTTGCAAGGCAACTAAACTAAATGGTATTTTTAATTTTATACAAAAAACACTAGCATTAAACTTGAATTAAGTTTAATTTGTCGCTGTGTTTGGGTTAATGCCAAAAGCTTTGGCCGTTGAAGATGTCGTTTCAAGGCTTCGATGCTCGATCAGTTTTAATTAACAATAGTCTCAAAAATATTTAGGGGGGAATTTATGAGCGATTCTACGGTAACAAAAATTTTACGTTTAGGCGTTCTGGGCGCGTCACTGGCTGTGGCTGCGGGATACGTGACCGCCGCAGACCTGTCGATTGAAGAAGTCATCGTCACTGGAACAAAGCGCGCTACGTCGCAGCAAGATCTCGGTATAGCTGTCACCACATTGACCGCGACGCAAATCGAGAACACCTTTACCAACAATGTCACTGCGCTGACTGAATTGGCTCCGAATGTAACCATTACCAAACAGACCGGTTTTAATGCTATCGCCGGTGGTATTCGCGGTACTGGCAATATCTCAATTCTGGTAACCACTGACCCATCGGTCGGCCTAACCGTCGATGAGTTTGCCATCAATCATGTGCAATCGCAGTTTGTCGAGCTGTTTGACGTTGAGCAAATTGAAGTATACCGAGGGCCACAGGGCACATTATTCGGTAAAAACACGTCCGCAGGTGCGATTGCGATCACCACCAAAAAGCCAGTAATGAACGAATTTACGGGCTCGGTTGAGGCCTCTATGGGGCAATTCAGCTCGAACAATTCGAACGGCAGTAAGGTGAGTTTGGGGCTTAACGTGCCATTGATCGACGATACCCTGGCTGCCCGATTAGCGATTATCAAGGATGAAACCGACGGTTACTACACCAACGACAAGCCTAACATTGCGGCGAATTTGGTAACCGATGGTACAGGCGGATACGGCAATGTCGGCGATGGCTCTGATATTGGTGGTATCGACGTGTTGGCCGCTAAGTTGAAGTTTCTTTGGACCCCGACAGAGAACTACGAGGCTCTGTTGATGTTTGAGCACGTAAAAGATCGCTCGGCGGCGCCAGCAGCGGCCAATGACACCCCAGATGGCGAGGGTTATGCCTGGGCATCTTTCGGCTTTCCCGGTAATGGCGTCGCCGGATGGAACGACCCCTTTCGCACCGGCGAGTCGGGCACGGCGAATGCCGCGATCGACATTCCGGGTGGCCATCAGATCGACGTTGATGGCATCTATCTCAATCAAAGTCTGACCTTGGATAATTACACGATTAAATCGATTACCGGAACGCGTAGCAGCGAAGAAATTCTCGCAAGTACCTACACCGGTGAAGCCTGGACGTCGCTTTATGATGCCAGTCGCAATTCCAAGCGCGATATGTTCCAGCAAGAATTCCGTTTGGTGAGTGAATTCGACGGCCCCTTTAATTTCGTTGCGGGTGCCTCCTATTACGAGGACGACGTCGATTTCATTGTTTTCGCACGCCTTGGTATGTATGAATTTTTCGGCGCAGGAACCTACTATAACAGTGCGTTGGATATCCAATATACCACTCAGGAGCGTGAGAGCACCGCCTTCTATATCGATGGCACCTACGAGATCAGTGACCAGACTTCCATATCTGCAGGATTTCGACGTACTTCGGACGAAAAAGATTTCCACCGCTTACAGTACGGCACTGCAGATAACCCACTCGGTAGCACGATTCAACTCAGCGAGTTTAAAGGCCCATTCACGCTGCCGGTTCCCGAAGCAAATTTTGGCACCAACGTCAGAGACAGCAAGAAGTGGAATGCCAACACCTGGCGTCTTTTGGTTGAGCACAATCTGAACGATGACATGATGGTGTATGCCAGCGCATCCAAAGGGTTTGTTGCCGGTGGCTTCGCCGAGACCTGTGGTTCGATCACGTCTTGCCAGCCCTACGAATCAGAAGAGTCGCAAAGTATGGAAATCGGCCTCAAGGGAGATTTTTTAGACGGCGCACTGCGTATGAATGCGGCGTTGTTCTCGGTTGATTATGACTCGCTCATTCGTAGTCAGGTGGTTCGTGTAGTGGATGCCAGCGGCAACGAGTTTCAAGAGACCAAGATCGTAAACAATGGCGAATCCCAGGCTCGCGGCATTGAAATTGAGGCAACTTGGCTGCCGACTGATAGCTTCCGTGTCGACTTTAATATGGGTTATTTAGACCACGAGTATGACCGTTATTCGCTGTTTGACGTCAGCACTTTGGGCGCACCAGAGGGCTCTGCTGCGGCTGCCACTCGCGAGTTAGATCTGTCGAGTTTAGAGGTGCCATTCTCCCCAGAACTTAACTTTGGACTGGGCGCTACGTACGATTATGCTATGACCGGTGGTGCGTCGATTTCTTATAACCTCAATATGCACTATCAAGACAGCTACGAAACCATGCCTTTTCCGGCCAACTTCCAGGGCGTTGACGCCAGTGGTAACTTCGTTTTGAAACAAAAGGGCAATACCAATGGCGAGGACCGCACGTTGGTGAACGGATCCATTAGCTACCGCACCGCAGACGACAAGTTGAACTTCACTCTGTACGGTAAAAACCTAACAGATGATACCTATCGTATCAACGGCAACGCCGTGGCTACTCTGTGGGTGTTCACCCAGTATGGTCCGCCGCGCGAATTAGGGTTTAAAGTAGGGTATAACTTCTAAAGTCTTAGCAACCATAGCTGCATCGCTCCGGTATTTGGGCGCAGCGGGACACTGAGTTATAAAAAAAAGGCTGGGCACGGTGCTCAGCCTTTTTTTATGCTTGTTGGGTTTGTTTCAATTGGCATCTGTGGGTCTGTCGAATTAAACTCGGCATCCTGTCAACTCTTTGGGACTATTGTGTGGCTAGTAAAGATTGTTGTTTTTACCTATTTTTGGCTACCGTCCAGAGCCCCCCAGTAGCGACCGCCAAGTCACAACTGCAATTACTACAGGCGGATGGCGATGACTGATGCCGCAACTGGCTATCAAGTCATTATTATCGGCGCCGGTGCTGCTGGTTTATTTTGTGCTGCAACCGCGGCCGAGCGCGGTCGTTCGGTGTTGGTATTGG
>CALGJN010000416.1:0-4505 GCA_937920185.1 uncultured Cellvibrionales bacterium
TTTTGTCAATTAACGCGACTGGGTATCGTTATTTTTTGAATTAATTGGTTACATTAAATTTTCACTTAAAATCTTGTCCATCGCTGTCAGGTTTTGCGGCTTTTGAAGGAGGCAATTATCGATTCGCGATTGACGGGCTATTATCCGATTCAGGAGGAGCACTATGTACAAGCTGATAAATAAGCGAGAGTGGAATATGCGGTTAGTGATCGTTTCACTGGTGGGTGTTTTTGGATTAATGCCGGGTTATGTTGTGGCTGATCCTGAGGCGACTTCAGAGTTAACGGGCTATTTTAAATCGCGGCTAGATATGCCACTGAAGCCTGAGGCAGAGGCGCAGGCGATAGAGGAGGATATGGGTGCACTGCGCCAAGACGTGGACGCGTTGGGGGAGGCAATGCTAGGTGATACGTTGGGCGTCGATATCACGCCGTTGAGTGTCAATATCAACGCCGCGACCGCCGATGAAATGGCCGAAGGATTGTTGGGTGTAGGCCCGGTAATTGCAGCGGCTATCGTTGCTTATCGAGAGGCGAGTGGTGGTTTTGAAACGCCCCAAGATCTGGTCGCTGTGGCGGGTATTGGCGAGGCTATTTTGGCGAAAAACCTGCCAATGATTGTCGTCGAGTAATACATACTCGCGCGCGGTGCAGCGCCAATTGCGGTCTGTCTTGCTGTTAGAGCTCGCCTGGGAGAAAAGTTTAGCGAATTTTTTTGGCGCTTGCTGATTGAATTAGGGCGCTATCTGATGCCGAGTTGTCGGCCGGTGCAATCGACACTGGACGTCCAAATTTGGGTTGTTAATCCTTGAAAAAGAACTTTTAAGTCTTGCTGCTTGCGGTTCTCGCCTCTTGAGGGTGATTACTTTAATTGAGGACTTGCAGGTGGTTAAGGTGCCTGAGATATAAAAGTGCTCGAGCGTCGCACCGATGTCGTTGGGCCCCGGTGCACAAGGTTTACAAAGACGGTTAAGCCAAAAGCATTATCTGCCTTTAGCGCTTTCGATGGGTGGTTGCGACGCGAGGGGCGACGCACGCGCACAAACTTTGGTTTTGTGGCTCTTTGCGAGGTCCGCCAAAGCTATTGTCCTGACAGCAGGCCGCTGAGCAGTACTTGCGTTCCTAAAGATGATTGCCCTGTGCATCTTTCAATGGATTTTTTATGACATTTTGAGCGGCTTAACGGTATAGGAATTATTATAAAAAGCGACTATTATTCGATCTTTAAAAATGCCTTTCAAACCCAACTGCCGCTAAACTGGTGCGTGTCGAGAGGGTGTTCATCGAGCTTGGAGTCATCCGATACGGCCGTATGGTTGAGAGAGCGGTTGTTCGATTTGATACTGTTACCGCTTGTTACATGGCAACCCTGAGTATTTACCCCCAGCATTTTGTGTGCCACCAGAGAGTATTGCGTTGTGAATGAATTAACTTGCTTTAAAGCCTACGATATCCGCGGACAACTGGGTACGGAGTTAAATGCTGATATCGCCTACCGGATTGGGCGGGCTTTTGCCGAATACCTCAATCCTCGCAACGTGGTGGTTGGCGGTGATGTCAGACTAAGTAGCGCTGAACTCGTCGCGGCACTCGTTACGGGACTGCGAGACTCGGGGGTTAACGTGATCGACCTCGGTATGGTCGGCACCGAAGTGGTGTATTTTGCCACCTCGCACTTAAACTCGGATGGTGGCATAGAGGTTACTGCTAGCCATAATCCGATCGATTTTAATGGCATGAAGCTGGTGCGCGAGGGCTCGCGACCGATTAGTTCGGATAGTGGCTTGCTGGATATCAAACGCTTGGCCGAGACTAATCAGTTTGCGCCACCGGCCGTGCAGGGGGGCTACCAACAGATGGATGTAACCGATCCCTACGTAGATCATTTGTTAGGTTATATCGATGGCGCCAATATAAAGCCGGTAAAATTGGTGATGAATGCCGGAAATGGCAGCGCCGGACCGATTGTCGATGCCCTTGAGCAACGTTTTACGACGCTTGGCTTGCCGATTGAATTGATCAAGGTGTTTAATCAACCCGACGGCAATTTCCCCAATGGCATACCCAACCCAATCCTACACCAAAACCGCGCGCCGACCATCGATGCAGTGCTCGCTCACGGGGCAGATTTAGGTATAGCTTGGGACGGCGATTTTGACCGCTGTTTTTTGGTCGATGAAACCGGGCGATTCATCGAGGGTTACTATATTGTTGGCCTGCTGGCCGAGGTGTTTTTGGCTAAAAATTCTGGGGCTAGTATCGTTCACGATCCCCGCCTGATCTGGAACACCAAAGACATAGTAGCGCGCAATGGCGGGCGGGCGGTGCAGTCCAAGACCGGACATGCGTTCATCAAAGAACGCATGCGTGCGGAAGATGCAATTTACGGTGGTGAGATGAGTGCTCATCACTATTTCCGAGACTTTTTCTATTGCGACAGCGGTATGATTCCGTGGTTGTTAGTGGTCGAATTGCTCGGTCGCAGCGGCCATTCGCTATCCCAGTTAGTGGATAAAATGCTCGCTGATTATCCATCCCCCGGCGAGATTAATCGTCAAATTGCCAATCCATCCGAGGCGATCGAGCGCGTGCGCAACCATTACCAGGGGCTTGCCCATATTCTTGACCAAACCGACGGGTTATCGATGGAGTTCGCCGAGTGGCGGTTTAACTTGCGCAGTAGTAATACCGAGCCGGTGGTTCGCCTCAACATAGAGACTCGGGGCAATACCGCATTAATGGCACAGCAACGGGACGCTATTCTCAAATTACTCGAAGCCGCATAACTGAACTTGCATGCAATCCGCTCAGGCGCAATATATTTAATCGCCGCCGCCAGATATTCATTTATTTGCCGATTTTAGTGCGCTTGACCGCCCATAACGCCTGATTTCTTAGGTAACAAAAAACCGACAACAAAGGTCATTGATAAGCTAAATAGCCTATTTTGCCGTTTGCTGCCTAAAATGCGCCGTTTAGGTCTTTTATCGCGCGCTTAAATCGATACTATAACTATTTGGGTGTTGCGAGAGCTCGCGGCCCTAACCTTAAATATTCTACTACTGCAGCGTATTCTTAAGTATGCTATTTTTTGGTTTATATAGTTGATTTCGCTTGAAACTGGGGCCGAATAAACAGCTTGTTAATTATTTTTTGAGGGCGACGCGAGTTGCTGTACGGATGTGCCGATTGGCACGGTTTTTTTAAAATGGTAAAAATTATGCTTATTAATAGGTCTTTACCTTTTGCGGTGGTAGCGATACTCACTATGCCAACTGGATATGCTGTCGCAACAGAGAGTGCTGCTGATTCCCAGGCAGTAGAGGCTCCCAAGCCTCAGGCCGCCGCTGGACCGATTGCCGATGTGTCTCTGACAACCGCTGTCGCGCTGGGTGTGGTGGCTGTGCTCGGTAGCGCCATAGACGATGGTGGCTCAAACCCCGCCGCCCCAGATCCAGATCCAGAGTCAGATCCAGAGTCAGATCCAGAGTCAGATCCAGAACCAGAACCAGAACCAGAACCAACGACGCCAGCAACTACTATAACTCCGTCGCCGACGACGCCCAGCACGCCCACGACTGGCACTTAGGCTTCTGAGTTAAGAAAGGGCATTGTTTGGTGCCCTTTTTTAATATTGGAGAGTGGGAGAGAATGTAATCAAGAAACCTCTAGCCCGATTTTTGCTGTGGTTTATGACCGTTGTAGCCGCATTGCCTGCGCCCGCATCGGACTATGGCGCGACAGGATTGATTGACATACCGACCGCAAGAATGGCTCCCGATGGGACACTCACCACCACCGCTGCCATTCAGTCTAGAACGAATGTCTACGCGATTAGCTACCAGGCAACAGCTTGACTTGAGCCGACTTTTCGCTACACCGGTTTCAAGCGGTTTTTTTACTACGACCGAAATTATGAGGCGAAGGTGCGCCTTTTAAGAGAACAGGATTACCTCCCTCAGGTTGCAGTGGGGGTGCGTGATATGGTCGGCACCGGAGTATTTGGTTGAGAATATATCGTGGCATCTAAAACGCTGGGTCGCTTTGATGCAACGTTGGGTGTGGGTTGGGTGTGGGTTGAGTGTGGGTTGAGTGTGGGTTGGGAAAGATTGGCTGGCTCGGGGCAGTTTAGTAACCCGTTGAGAGGACTTTCTAGCTCTTTTGATGATCGTGACAACGATGTGGGAAAGGGGGGTGGATTCTCGACAAATACCTTTTCTAGCGGCAGCAGGGCGGGCTTTTTCGGTGGATTACAGTATCGCTCCGAGACTCTGCCGCTGACGTGGATGCTCGAATACAATCCGGATCAATATGATTGGGAGGCGCAGCGCGGCGGTCTACGAGCAAAATCTCCCTGGAGCGCCGGCGTTCAGTGGCAACCGTGGGAGGGAATATCCATTGGACAATCGCGGCAGCATAACCAAGACTGGGCTTTTGAACTATCGGCAGCGCTCGACAGTAACAAGACGCCAGCCCGACGAGTTCCCAGTTTTTTGTCTCCAGCCT
>CALGJN010000417.1:0-2464 GCA_937920185.1 uncultured Cellvibrionales bacterium
CTAGTAATGTTAATAATGTATTTAAATACTCGCCAACACCTTGTGGCTGATATCACCGATAATGTTTAAATTTTTTTTCTTGCCTGTGTAGTAGGGGGCGTACCGAGCTTATTGACATCTATGACAAGGGTTCGGCATGGCCTGCAACTAGCCCGATATGGCGTCGAACTAAGCTAAGTCACATCTCAGGCGTTATGGGTCGCTAATGGCGGACGCTCAAGTTGGTTGCGTCGAGCGATTCGATTATCTTTTTATGCTCTTTTACAGATTCAGCAGCAGCCTGAGTTAACGCATCAAACGGACAACAAACTGCAGCGACGATCACTCGGTGGCACGGCTAATAGTAAACACACCATCAGAGGATGTGCAGCGTTAGGTCGTTGCGATCCGCGCGATAACGACATGATAATGCATCGGTGGGGCAATTTGTCGCATGTTATGGCACAGCGATTTTAAGCTACTGTTATATTTACTGAAGTAGGCGCCCTTTGTTAATTCCTCTAACTCCAATTAGTGGACATAGATAGACAGGGCGAAAAGGCTCTGCTAGAGTACCTCGACGCTGTTAAGCCGCGCGTGTGTTAGTTGTACTGAACAAGATGTACTGAACAAGATGCGCTGAACAAGATGTACTGAGTAAGATGCGCCTTAGTCCGGTGCACATGAGACCGGTGCACATGAGTCCGGTGCACATGAGTCCGGTGCACATGAGTCCGGTGCACATGAGTCCGGTGCACTTGAGTAACGTACCCATGAGTCAGGTGCACTTAAGTTAGGTTGCGTTTAAATAAGGGTACGCTTAAGTTAGGTGCACTTGAGTCAGGTGCACTTGAGTTAGGTTGCGTTTAAATAAGGGTACGCTTAAGTTAGGTGCACTTAGATAAGGTGCACTTAAATAAGGTGCGCTTGAGTTAGGCGCCGCTCAAGATCGATAGCATTGTTTTTCGATCGCTAAGACGAGTTTTTACATTCGATTTCACAACGTAAGTCACGTAAGTCACGGAGGTACAGAGGCTATGGCAAAAGTATTCAAACCAAAACCCTTGTTTGATGCCCACGTGGCGTTTGTTCGGTTGCCCTCGGGCTTGGCGATGCTACGCGAATACCCCGACGCCTTAGAATTCGTCGAGCAACAAAGGCAGCAACGTCCCGAGACGCTCGAGGATTTTATCCATACTCAGTCATTCTTGAAAAGCTACAGCCGAAAAAATGAAGCCACTTATCGCAGTTACCGCAACGAAGTTGAACGGTTATTACTGTGGTCTTGGACGGTGGCGAATAAATCCATCGTGCAATTGCGTCGCGGCGATCTCGAAGCGTTTTTCGATTTCGTCAATCATCCGCCGCAGCATTGGGTATCAACCGCGGTTCACGGTCGGTTTTCCCTGCAGGCCGGCAGTTTGCGCTGTAATCCGCTGTGGCGTCCGTTTACCGTCAAGGTGGCCAAATCCGATCGCGCCGACGCGTTGGCCGACGGCAAAGACCCAAGCACATCCCGCGAGGCGCACCGACTGTCTAATAGCGCGATGAAAATCTGCTTTTCGGCGCTGTCTTGCTACTACGACTATCTGACCGATGAAAGCTACGCTTTTGGCAACCCAATCCCGGCAATTCGTAAGCAGTCGCCGTACTTATTGGTTGGCGCCAGCCAAAAAGAGATTCGCCGGTTATCCGACTTGCAGTGGCAGTACGTGTTAGAAACCGCCCAGCGAGACGCCGATAATGACCCTGACCAAGAGCGTAGCTTGTTTATGGTGGCGTTGTTAAAAACCCTGTACCTGCGGATTTCAGAGCTGTCAGAACGCCCAAATTGGCAGCCCGCATGGCAACATTTTTGGAAAGATAATCAAGGTAATCAATGGCTTAAGGTTTTGGGGAAGGGTAATAAGGTGCGCGACATTTCGGTGCCAGACGCCCTCTTCCCGTACATTCAGCGCTACCGCGACTACCGTAGCGGGCTCAGCTTTAACTTTGGTGCCCATTCGCCCCTAGTCATTAAGAACCGCGGCGTTGGTGGCATGACGCCGCGACAATTGCGGCGTATCGTACAGGCACGATTTGATGCTGCGCACCGGCGTATGGTCGACGAGGGCTTTGGTGATGATGCCGAGACGCTGCGCGTTGCCTCCAGTCATTGGCTGCGCCATACGGGAGCGTCGCAAGATATCGCCACGCGGCCGCTTAAACATATGGCGGACGATTTGGGTCATGCCAGTATGGCAACTACCGATCAGGTGTATATTCAATCCGACATGAAGGAGCGCGCCTACTCGGGTAAAGACCGCGAGGTTTGAAGCCATGGCGAGTGACAAAGGTTTTTGTGCTCGCTCGCTCTCTATACAGGCTCTCTAAATTCTCTCTCTAGACCCTCTCTCTAAACGCTCTCTGTAGCCTCTCTCGGTGTTCTTTACCTAACGCTGGCACTTTTTGCGCTGGACGCTCGACGCTCAACATCCGGATTCAA
>CALGJN010000418.1:0-2750 GCA_937920185.1 uncultured Cellvibrionales bacterium
AGCGCGGCAATGATCGTGCTGGCGCTTAATTTTTTGTCTGTGGATTTCATAGTATTTCCTCAGTGCTGGCGCTATTCGGGGTAACGGTGCGGCCATTAATTGCGGCGCTTTCCAGCATCATAGTATAGCGTTCTTTTTTTTCAATTTGTTCCAGTTTAACCAGTAAATAATCCCACTTTGGTGCCAGCCATACGGTGGTTCGTCGGGAGTCATTGTCACGCTGACGCTCCATCACCACGGTGTCTAGCGGCCCCATGGGTGTCTCTAGAAGTTCTTCTGTGACCTGAATGTAGCGATACATCTGGCGTTTTCCGCGGGCCGCTACTGGGTATTCAAATTGGCTGCGCCCGCCTGCCAGATCTCGCCGCAGTTGCAGGTGATGGGTTGGTATATCGAGTAGACCGGGTTGAATAGCCATCTGCGCGTTGCGCTTGCCCTTGCGATATTGCAACTGCGATAGATCCCAATCGAAAATCTGTTCTTCGGAGCGCTTTATGCCGAGTATCGAGCGTTGATCGCGATACTCTAGAGGCATCAACTGGCCCTTTGCCGAGATTTTAAAGCGCGCCGACTGGGATATTTCACCGAACATGCTGGTGGCATCCAGTCGGTCTACATACTCGCCATCGGCTACGGCGGTGAGGGTTTTTACAGCAGTGATCGACATGCCATTATAGTTTGCGGCGTAAGTCGCATCTATCTCGGCAATGTTTATAGCCACAACGGGTAGCGGGAGCGATGGACTGGAAAACGCCGATTGTGAACCGCCGATGGCGGCCAAAAGTAGGCAGACAACCACAATATATAGCCTTATTTGCATAGATTTCCTCCATTGATTTATCAATATGCGGTACCACGTGTCGGGGGGTGTTTGCTGCGTTCTGTTTACGCCTCGAAGGTCCGTCCTGTCGGCGCCAGCACCTCTCCGTCCAACAGTGTAGCACCATCTTGCATGGACAGCCGCCCCTCGCAGTACCACTGCGCTGCCATGGGAAAGATAACATGCTCTACGCCGAGCACTCTGGCGGCAATGTCGGCGGCGCTGTCACCGCTGATTATGGGGACTGCGCCCTGTACGATCGGCGGACCACCGTCGAGTTGAGAGGTGACAAAGTGCACCGTGGTGCCGGCTTCTTTATCACCGGCGTCAAGCGCCCGTTGATGGGTATTCAATCCGGGATACTTGGGTAGTAAGGACGGGTGGATATTGAGCATACGGCCGCTAAAGCGATCGACAAATTCGGCGCTTAAAATACGCATAAAACCGGCTAAGATTACTAGGTCGGGTTTGTAGTCGGCTACCGCGGCGGCCAGTGTACGGTCGAAGTCAAGGCGCTGCGGGTACGCTTGGTGATCGATAACACGCGACGTTATACCTGCGCGTGCGGCCCGTTCAAGGCCAGTCGCCGTTGGCCGGTTACTGATAACAGCGACCAAGTCGGCGTTCAATTGCCGGTTGTCGCGAGCGTCGATAAAGGCTTGCAGATTGGAGCCACTGCCAGAGATCAATACCACAATTCTGGTTTTCGCCCGAGCGTTTGTGGTGTCGGGGATCACGTTGATAATCCGAGCAGTTCGACTTGCTCGGTGGCATCCTTTCGGGCTTCGACGCGACCGAGCAGCAGTGCCTGTTCACCGGATGCACGAAGGCTGTCGAGAGCTGCCTGAGTGTCCGCGGCGGGAACGCACACGACCATGCCAATGCCACAGTTGAGCGTGCGGTGCATCTCGCGTTCGTCGATATTGCCGGTTTGTTGTAACCAGTCGAATAGCTCTGGACGTTGCCATGCGCTGCAGTCGATGATCGCCTTAGTGTCGTCGGGCAGCACTCGGGGTATGTTTTCCAGCAACCCGCCGCCGGTAATATGCGCCAGCGCGTGCACCGGCTGTTGCGAAATCAATTTGAGTAGCGATTTAACGTAAATTTTAGTCGGTTCCATCAATAGATCGATCAGGCGCTCTCCGGACAGCCGCAGTTGGCTCGGGTCGGTCTGGCTTATCTCGATGACCTTGCGAATTAGCGAGAAGCCATTCGAATGTGGCCCGCTGGAGGTCAAGCCGATCAAGCTATCGCCTGCTGCCACAGCGCTGCCATCAATCATTTCAGCTTTTTCGACAATGCCAACGCAAAACCCGGCGAGATCGTAGTCCTCGCCCTCGTACATGCCCGGCATCTCTGCAGTTTCACCGCCGATAAGCGCACAGCCTGCCAGCCCACAGCCATCGGCAATGCCGCCAACCACGGCGGTGGCGGTTTCGACGTCGAGTTTACCGGTGGCGTAGTAATCCAAAAAGAATAGGGGCTCGGCTCCACAGACGATCAGATCGTTGGCACACATAGCCACCAAGTCGATACCGACGCGATCGTGCATCTGGTAATCAAGCGCGAGGCGCAATTTGGTGCCGACGCCGTCGGTCCCAGAGACCAATACCGGTTGTTGGTAGCCGCTGGGGAGTTCAAATAGCGCCCCGAAGCCACCCAGTCCTGACAGCACGCCAGGGCGACGGGTGCGCTTGGCGGCACTGGCGATGTTATCGATTAGGCGATTCCCGGCATCGATATCGACACCGGCGTCTTTGTAGCTTAGGGGTGCTCGTTCAGGGTTGCGGTTACTCATACGAAGGTATTCCTCGACAAAGAGGGTATTTTAGAGCCCCCGAGGCAAATTTTCATCAAGCACTGGTATAATGATGTAAATAAATACGGAGATAATTCATTGAAAGCTCTGCTGGTCGCCAGTTTTGTGCTG
>CALGJN010000419.1:0-7870 GCA_937920185.1 uncultured Cellvibrionales bacterium
TGGAGATAACATGGCTCGCATCACTGTGGAAGATTGTTTGGAGAACGTAGACAACCGCTTTGAGTTGGTTATGATCGGCTCAAAGAGGGCCCGCCAATTGGCAGTTGAAGGCCGTCCCGCGCTGGTTCCAGAAGAAAACGACAAGCCGACGGTGGTGGCCCTGCGCGAGATCGCCAAAGGTCTGATCGACGCGAGCATCTTGATCCCAATTAAACAAGAGTTCACCCTAGACGATGTCGATGATCTGTTAGAGATCGGCGAGGGTGAAACGGTTGAAGCCGCCGAACAAGCGACGCCAGATTCAACCGCAGACGACGCCGGACAAACTGCGTCAGACACCGCCGCTGATGATACACCGCCGGCAACGGGCGAACAGACCAGCGCAGAGCAAGAACCTATCGAATAGCGTTTGCTACAACACAGGGAGCCAGGCGATTGGTGCTTCTCGGCCTAACAGAAAAACTATCGTACCTCGAAGAGGCTGATCTGCGCAGAGTGGAACGCGCGTATCGCTATGCAGAGCGCAGCCATACTGGCCAGATGCGACAAACCGGCGACCTCTATATAACCCATCCGTTAGCCGTGGCTAACATACTTGCCGATATGCATATGGACCCCGAGGGGTTGATGGCGGCCATGCTGCATGACGTGATCGAAGATACCGGGGTCACCAAGGGTCAAATCGCCCGTCGCTTTGGCCGTACCGTCGCCGATTTGGTCGATGGTGTTAGTAAACTCACCGAAATAGAGTTTGAATCCAAGGCGCAACAACAGGCCGAAAGCTTTCAAAAAATGACCCTCGCGATGTCTCGAGACATCCGCGTGTTACTGGTCAAACTCGCCGACCGACTGCACAATATGCGCACCCTGGGGACCTTGTCACCCAGCAAACGACGGCGCGTTGCCCGCGAGACCATGGAAATTTATGCGCCGATCGCGCAGCGATTAGGCATTGAACATATCCGCATCGAGCTTGAAGAATTGAGCTTTGCCGCTATGTATCCGCTCAGGCACCGGCGCCTGCGCGAGGCCACCCAAGCGGCGCGACAAAACCGCAAGACCTTTGTTGTCGAGATCCGCCAGGCGATCGAGAACTGCCTAGAGCGAGAATCAGTCCACGCAGCGGTCAAGGGCCGAGAGAAACACCTGTGGAGCATCTATTTAAAAATGCGCGAAAAGAAGAAGTCTTTTCGCGATATTATGGATGTCTTCGCTTTCCGTTTGGTGGTCGAATCGGTCGATGATTGCTATCGGACGCTGGGTATGATGCACAGCATTTTTAAACCGGTTGCCGGCGAATTCAAAGACTATATAGCCATCCCCAAGGCCAATGGCTACCAATCCCTGCACACGGTATTGGTGGGCATGCACGGGGTGGTCATCGAAGTACAAATCCGCACCACCGAAATGGAAATCATTGCCAATTTTGGTATCGCCGCGCACGGCGAATACAAGGCTGGCAATACCCGCCGCGAAGGCACCCAACGCAGAGCTTCGCGCTGGATTCAGGGCCTCTTGGCAATGCAAAAACAAGCCGGCGACTCCCTCGAGTTTCTCGAGCATGTCAAGGCTGATCTGTTCCCCGACGAAGTCTACGTGTTCACGCCTCGCGGCGAGATCATCCAGCTTCCCTCCGGCGCTACAGCGATCGATTTTGCGTATTCGGTGCACACCGGGCTCGGCAACAGTTGCATTGCCTGTCGCGTCGATGGGCAACTAACGCCGCTGTCCGAATCGTTGCAAAGTGGCCAGAAAGTCGAAATCATCAGCGCCGATGGCGCCCAGCCCAACCCTAATTGGCTGAGCTTTGTAGCCACCGCAAAAGCCCGCAGCGCCATTCGCCACTTCCTCAAGCAACAGCAACACGACGAATCGGTAAATCTTGGCAAGCGCCTGCTTGATCAGGCGCTCGGTAAGTTTGGAACCAGCTATAAGCAATTAAAAAAGTCGGAAATTAAACGTATTTTAAAAACCTCCGGCGCCTCTACCTTTGAGTATATTCTGCAACAAATTGGTCTGGGCAACCGCGTGCCTCTGGCCGTTGCCAACCTCATTGTCCCGGTCGACAAACAACAGGCGCAAAAGAATCAACGTACGCCGACGCTACCGCTAGAGGTGGGCTCGCAGCAGGGATTACTGCTCCAGTATGGGCGCTGCTGCCACCCCATCCCAGGCGATCCCATTTTGGGTCATCTCACCCCCGGAAAAGGCTTGGTGGTGCATTTGGACTCCTGCAAAAACCTCAGCGATCAGCGCTCAAATCCAGAAAAGTGCACCCCCATGACCTGGTCGAGTAAAGTCAGTGGGCAGTTTCCGGTAGAACTCAAGGTGGAAGTCACTCCCGAGCGCGGCTTTATCGCCACTCTAGCCTCTAGAATTACTGAAAAAGACGCCACCATTGAAAAAATCAGCACCTTGGATAAAGATGCCTACACCAGCATCGTCGATCTAGTATTGACCGTGCGCGACCGCATTCACCTAGCCGACATACTGCGACGAGTGCGCAGTCTAGGCCCCGTGCGCAGAGTTTATCGAGTCAAAAATTAGCCTACTTCTGGAGCAACTATAACGTGACAAACAAAGCCACTATTCATACCGATCTCGCGCCCGCCGCGGTCGGTACCTACTCTCAGGCGATCAAGGTGAACAACACCGTCTACCTGTCTGGCCAAATACCGCTCGAGCCAACGACTATGACATTGGTGGAGGGCCCCATTGAGGTACAAATTCGTCGTGTGTTGGATAATTTACGCGCCGTCTGCGAGGCCGCTGGAGGAGATTTGTCTGACCTGGTCAAGCTCAACGTTTATCTCGTCGATTTAGGAAATTTTTCTAGCATTAGCAAGGTGATGGAGGAGTATTTTTCACAACCGTATCCCGCGCGCGCGGCGATTGGCGTCAAGCAACTACCGCTCGGTGCAGAAGTTGAAATGGATGGCGTGATGGTTATTTAAGGTCGGTTAATAGCGCGCTGTAACCCTCTCGAAAGCTCGGATAGGTAAACCTGAACCCGCTGTCCAACAATCGGCTGTTACTGCAACGCCGCGAAGCCTTGGGCGCCACTGCCCGCTCTTCAAGAGAGACGCCCATGCGCGCTGCCAACCAACGGCGCAAGTCATGTTGCGTCACTGGTTCGCAGTCGCTGGCTAAGTAAAGATTGTGCAGCGACACTCCGCTGTTTTGAAGGTTGATCAAGTGGACGAATACTGCCGCGCAATCATCGCTGTGAATACGGTTGCTCCATTGCGTGGGCGCTACCGGCCGGCCGATACCGGAGGAGACTTGATCTAAAAGACGCGTCCGTCCCGGGCCATAAATACCAGAAAATCTTACAATCACGGATTGGCAGGGCAGTTGTGCGATGACTTGCTCGGCCTGGCGCAGTATCCGACCAGAAAAACTCTCCGCCGACGGCGTCGCCGATTCATCCACCCAGTCGCCCAGATGATCGCCATAGACGCTGGTACTCGAGGCCCAGATGATCAGTTTAGGCGGGGATTCCACCGCCTCGACCGCGCTGTGCAGCGCCTCGGCAGCAGCTAGGTAGGACGCGCGATAGCCGGCCTCGGAAAAGGTGCCAGGGGTGATGGTGGCGATGACGGCATCGTAACCACCGGCTAACACCCACTCCATCTGCTCGGCGCTACACATGTCAGCGGCGATTGGTGCGATCTGGCTGGAAAGATTTTGAGGTTGTCTTCTGAGCCCGTAACAGCTGTGTTCCGCCGCCAGGAGTGCTCCGGCTCGCGAGCCAAGATCACCGCACCCGGCAAACAATATTTTCACCCAACATTCCTTATTGCAGACTAATTAGATATCATCTTGATGGCGCTATTAGGAACCACTTAGGATGCCAATGCAAGCATCGACAATAGACCTTTGGACAGATGGCACAGCTGCAATCGTCAGCGACATTGCCGGTGCGTTGCGCGGCGAAAAAATTGTTCGCCTACGCGCCGAGCGGCGCACCCATAGTGCCGGTTACCCGTTGCAAAAAATGCCCGATGGGGCCTGCTGGAGTCGATGTAAAAATCCAGTAGCGAACGGCCGCCCGAGTTGACTCAGGAGTTGATCGAACAGGTCGGCGTACAGCGCCTGCGCGGCGTTGGTCCGCAACTCAGCCAAAAACTCGAGAAAATGGGCATCACCACGGTTCAAGATCTCTTGTTTCACTTGCCTCTACGCTACGTGGACAAAACCAAGATTTCGCCGATCGGCGGCGTTCAGACCTTTACCAGCGCCGTGATCGAAGGCCATATAAAGGCCAGTGATGTAGTGTTTGGCCGCCGCCGAAGTTTGGTATGCCGCCTTCAAGATCACAGCGGTACCATCACTTTGCGCTTTTTTCACTTCAACCGCGCCCAACAACAAGCCCTGCAGCCTGGCGCTCGGCTAAGATGCTTTGGTGAAGTTCGTCGCGGACAGTCGGGCGCAGAACTCTATCATCCCGAATACCAGTTAATCGATGGGGCGAGCCCACCGACGCTCGAAAAGACCCTGACGCCGGTTTATCCAATGAGCGATGGCCTAGCGCAAACGCGCATTCGCGGCCTCTGCCAACAGGCGCTTGACTACTTAGACAACTCCCAGATACGCGAGTTGTTACCGACATCAATGGGCGTCGATTACTCGCTCACGGCCGCGTTGCAATTACTTCACCGACCACCGCTGGAGACCCCGCTAAATCTACTCGCAGAGGGCGAACACCCAGCACAACAGCGGTTGGCCTTTGAGGAGCTGACCGCCCACCACCTGAGCCTACTTCGGCTACGCCAGCGTATCCAAAGGCAACCTGCACCGCAGTTGAGGTTCGATAAGCAAGAGCATCAACGTTTTCTAGCGCAGCTAGGATTTACGCTGACCGACGCTCAAGCACGGGTTAGCCGCGACATTAGCCGTGATCTCGACAGCACCGTACCCATGCTGCGACTGGTGCAGGGCGATGTTGGTTCAGGCAAAACCGTGGTCGCAGCGCTGGCGGCGATTCAAGCGATTGTCAACAATCAACAGGCCGCGTTGATGGCACCTACCGAGATTCTCTCGGATCAACACCGCACTAATTTTGAAAACTGGTTTCGTCCACTGGGTATTCGGGTCGCCTGGTTGACGGGCAAACTCAAGGGCAAAGCGCGCGCCATACAGTTGCAAGCGATTGCAGATGGCAGCGCGCAAATGGTGATCGGCACCCATGCATTGTTTCAAGACAGTGTCGAATTCTGTCGGCTCGGCCTAACCATCATCGACGAACAGCATCGCTTTGGCGTTCATCAAAGGCTCGCCCTGCGTAAAAAAGGCAGCCGCTCCGATCTCGCCACGACCTCATCCGACCACCTGCCCCACCAACTCATAATGACTGCCACACCGATTCCCCGAACGCTGGCGATGAGTGCCTATGCCGACCTCGACAACTCTATCATCGATGAGTTGCCACCGGGCCGAACGCCAGTGGAAACCCTGGTGATTGCCGACCTCAGACGCAACGATGTCATCCAGCGCGTACGCCAGGCTTGCCTTGATGGACGGCAGACGTACTGGGTGTGCACGCTGATCGAGGAGTCGGATACTCTGGAGGCACAGGCGGCTGAAATTACCGCCAGCGAATTACAATTGGTATTGCCGGAACTGCGCGTCGCATTGGTTCATGGCCGCCTCAAAGCGGGCGAGAAACTCGACATAATGCAGCGCTTTAAAGCCGGCGAGATCAACCTTTTGGTAGCCACAACGGTGATCGAGGTCGGCGTCGACGTACCCAATGCCAGCCTGATGATTATCGAAAACGCCGAGCGTCTAGGCTTGTCACAACTCCACCAACTGCGCGGTCGCGTCGGTCGCGGCTCTCAGCGGAGCCACTGTGTGCTGCTCTACAGCCCGCCGCTGTCGCGCCAGGGGAGCGAGCGCATAAGAACCATGCGCGAAACCAATGACGGCTTTAAAATCGCCGAAAAAGACCTGCAATTGCGTGGCCCAGGCGAAGTGCTGGGGACTCGGCAAACCGGTGATATGCAGTTGCGCGTGGCAGATTTACAGCGCGATGGGCACATGCTCGAAGCGGTCAAGCAATGCGCCAACCGCATTTTGCACAAACATCCGGAAAACGTCGACGCGCTAATCGATCGATGGCTCGGAAATAGCGATCAATATGCCCAGGCATAGAGTCGTCTAGCGAGCGTAATAAGCCATCATCGAGGCCTTGGCAAGCGCGTTGGCATGCAAATAATAGCCCACCAACGCGGGCGTTGCGTCACTTGTTAAACCGAGACTTTCAACCCCCAAAGCATAAACAGTAAAGACGTAACGGTGCGCCGCATCGCCCTCCGGTGGGCAAGCACCACCGAATCCAGGCGCGCCAAAACTGGTTGTGCTCTGAATCGCAGCGGCGGGTGTAAGCGGCGATTTGAGTGCGGTGTTACCCGCGTTTTCTGGTAGCGATCGCGCCTGCTTGGCAATATCAAAAACCAACCAGTGCCACCAGCCACCGCCGGTTGGAGCGTCTGGGTCATAAACCGTCACGGCGAAGCTCTTGGTTCCCGCTGGCGGATTTTTCCATGCTAATTGCGGCGATATATTTTCGCCCGAACAGCCGAAACCGTTGAACACCTGACGCTCGGTAATTTGTCCCGACAGCGTGCTGCTAGTCAAGGTAAAGCCCCCCGCAAGGGTCGACGGCGCCGAAAATACCGCGGCCCAAAGCAGAATACGTAGTACGCAATGTCGCATATCAATCTCCCAGTTGTACAATCGTCCAGTCGGCTATCCAGACAACAGACAGCCGTCGTTTTTATGAGGTAATAACAGCGGGCATTCGCTGCGGCGCGTATAGCGTCGAGATCGTAGCAAAAGATGCCTCGCCAGCAAACTCGCATACTATCGATTTCGATCTAAAATTCAAGTGGCTATGAATGCCGTCATAAACAGGACCAGCGCCGCCAACTCACCGGTCAGTGGTAACCCTTCGGCAGCGGCTAAAATCGGCGTACTTTTGTACCCCAAATTGCCGACAGTACTCAGCGTCTGAAGGTTCAAGTGCGGCGCAGAAAAAGCGATATAATGCGAGTGCACGCGCGCCGATAAATTGCTAAAGTAATCATTTTGAGCTAATCACACGCTGGTTGTAATTTGAACATAAGAGTCCATTTACCGACGGTCATATGAACAATCCCAACGCCGAAAACATCGTGGTCGACTACGTAAAAGACCAACCCTTTCTGTCCTATGTGCGACCTGAGCAGGCGTGGTATGTGCGCTGGTTAATCGAGGCGGCGGAACGGTTTTTTGGCCGTTCGAAGATCGAAACGCTGTACCGCCAAGTAAAAACCCAAACATTCTCGATTGAAGGTTTTTTATCGGAAGCCTTTAGAATTGCAAAGATTGAACACCATTTTGACACGGCGCAATTAGCCAAGCTGCCGTCTAGCGGCCCTCTGGTGTTTGTCGCCAACCACCCCTTTGGCGTCATCGACGGATTAGCACTGTGCGATTTGGCGGTGCAGGCGCGCGGCGATTTCCGTATTTTGATCCATTCATTTTTGTGTCAAGACAGTGATCTGGCTGAGTATTTTTTGCCAGTCGACTTTAGCGAGTCAAAGACGGCAATAAAAAACAACATCCGTTCGAAACAAATTGCGCAACAGGCGCTACGCCAAGGCATACCCCTGTTGGTATTCCCGTCCGGCTATGTCTCCACAGCAGATCGCAAGGGCTTTGGCAAAGTAATCGACGCGCCCTGGACAACCTTTGCGGCGAAAATGATCCGCGATGCCAACGCCACGGTTGTGCCGGTGTACTTCAATGGACAAAACAGTCGCATATTTCACATTGCCTCACAGTTTTCTGAAGCAATGCGCTCGGCGGCACTGATGAATGAGGTCAC
>CALGJN010000420.1:0-9520 GCA_937920185.1 uncultured Cellvibrionales bacterium
ATCCTGCGAAGAGCGTCTGTCGTTTAGAGCGCCTCCAGTCGAAACGGCAGTATGAATCACCGGCATTTTAGCTTAGCGACGCGCTTGGGTGCGAATTGTCACCCCGCTCGGCGGACACTTCCACTACACCCGCAACCTCCGCGGTAGATTGATACCATTAATCTACCGCCTTGCTTTAAGATCTCAATCTACAGGCTCACTTTATGTGTTCGCTCTGCCTTCTTGACGGTATTTTTTATCGGTAGCCCATACTCCGGTTGCAATCGACCGTCGCGGTCATCGACCTCATTCCAACCAACGCACCAACCTAAGCTTTGGCGATTCAGCAACGTCAAGTTCAGCCAACTGATTGTGATAACAATACAACACCTCTAGGGAGCCGAGCGATCTCACATCGAGGTGGGTCAATTGATTACCGTAGCAATACAGTACCTCTAGGTCCGGCGTCACCGAGACGTTGAGTTCCGTCAGTTGATTGTCGCTGCAATAGAGAATTTCTAAATTTGGTGTATACGATAAATCCAATTCGACAAGCTGATTGGTTCGACAACTGAGAATCTGTAGCCCTGTCACCGGCACCAGATCAAGCGTCGCGAGAGCATTGTTATAGCACAGCAGTTCGATCAGGCCCGCGAGCGCGGCGAGGTCGAGCATCCTCAGGCGATTATTAAAGCACCACAATCGCCGCAGTCTTGGCGTGGTAGATAAATTTAACCGCCGCAGCGCATTGTGATTACAATACAAATCCTGCAACCGCGGCTGATGCGACAGGTTGAGCTCAACCAGTTGATTGTTAAAACAGCGTAGCACTCTGAGGTCGGGGTTATTCGACAGATCGAGCGCCGTAAGTTGATTGTTGCTGCAATCGAGCGTCTGCAGTTTGGGGTATGCCGACAAATCCAGCGCACGCAATCCGCGACCACTGACATCCAACGTGGTTTGCGTTGCCTTAACAGCGCGCTCGAGCGGCGCTATCGGCTCAACCACCGTCGATCATCCGATCCGAAAAATCACTCGACGCCATTGCTATAAAGCCCATAGAACCGCAACCTTTAATTAACCTGACGAACCATCGGCAGCCCCCAACATGGTGCCAATCCAGCGGGTTTCGGTCTGGCTCTCGAGGCCGATTTTAAGCATGATGGTCAGCGGAATCGATAACAGCATGCCGACCGGGCCGAGTACCCAACCCCACAATACCAAAGAAACGAATACCACCAGCGGCGAGAGATTCAAACCGCGGCCCATCCAGCGTGGCTCTATCACATTACCCATCAACATATTGACGACGAAAAATCCTGCCAACACCAGCGCGCCAGAGCCAAAACCCAACTGAATAATTGCCAACATCACCGCGGGAACCGCGGCGATTACTGAACCCACAGCGGGCACAAAATTGAACAAAAAAGTCAGCAGACCCCAAAGCACCGCGTAGTCGACGCCGAGAACCGACAGCCAAATAAAAATCACCAGCCCAGTCACAAAGCTAATCGCCGTCTTGATCGCCATGTAACTGTTGACGCTGTCGGTAAAGGTTTGCAGCCATTGACTGGAACCAGTGAGGCCGCGCGCTCGGGTCAACTTTTCGGCAAAGCCGGTATTTTCGGCAAGAATAAAAATCACCGTTAACAGAATCATCATGCCGTCGGTCATGACGTTACCAAACGACGCCAACATATTCGCCACCAGCGCCATCAAGGCTCCGGGATCAAAACTATTTTGCCATTGCTCGGCACTCACAGCTATGCCACGCGCCGACAACCACTGTTGAAGCCCACTACTCAGCGCCCCAAGTTTGCTCGAGTACTCGGGTAAATCCTGACGGAAATTGCCCAACGCCGAACCGACAATGGCACCGAGTAAAAAGCCGATCGACAGCATCAGCACCACCACCAAAAAAATCGCCAACCCGTTGGGCACGCCGCGCGCGCGCAACCAAGTTACCAAGGGTGCCACCACCATGGCGATAAACACGGCTAAAATAAACGGCACAATCAAGGTGTCTGCCATCTTCAATCCGGCGACAATGATGGTAAAGGCCGCAAAGGTAACCAACAGTCGTGAAATTGGTGAGGTAGTGTCGGGCATCGTCAGTCTCCAAGGCTTTGATCGACAGGTTGATACGTTGAGTAAACCGCAAGTGTAGCCGATCAACCGCGCTTTAGGGGCGATTCAGAGCAGAAAATAACGCCGTCATTGGGTACTATGCCAGTGGATAAAATAATAACTTGAGCGCTACCAAAAGCGTCACCAACGCGATCAATGGTTGCACCAAACCGACGCCGCGGTGGATCACCAGATTGGAGCCAACGCGCGCACCGACAATCTGTGCGATTCCCATGGCGATCGCCAAGCTCCATACCACGCCGCCGCTGATGACAAATAGCAGCGCCGAAACGCCGTTGATAACGAGGATGAATAACTTGCTCTCTGCGGTCGCGCTAACCAAGTTGTGGCCGAGCAAAAAGACCAGTAAAAAAGGCAGTATCGAGCCCGAGGCTGGACCAAAAAAGCCACCATAAAAGCCCATCCCAAAGGCCGCCGTGGCGGCAAATTGAGCGTTGCTGAGTCTGGCTGGATAATCGCGGTCATGCATTTTTGGCGCGCATAAAAAATACCCGCCCAACAACACCAGCAACAGAGGAATGGCGCGCATCAACAGTTCGTTCGATAAGCGCTGTACGCACAGCGTGCCCAGCATCGAACCGCAAAATGCCATCATCAGCGATGGTACCAGCGGTGCGATATGGAGATAGCCGTGGCGCCTGAAATTGGTCACCGAACTCAACGTACCCATGGCACTTTGCAATTTGTTGGTGGCCAGCGCAGAGAGTGGGGGAAGCCCTGCCCAAAGCAGCGCCGGCAGCGTTAGCAAGCCGCCGGAACCGGCAATAGACGAAACCAAACCAGCAAAAAAAGCCACGCCGACAAGCGCCAAAGTCGCGGTAATCGAAAGCTCCATAGACTCCCTGTCGGCAGCGATTAACGAGTAAAAAGAGCACCCTAGTGGCTGCCGAAAAATAATAGCTTAGTTAGCGATCACTGTTAGTTACCACTAGAACTGATCTGGGTATTTGCCATCAAACTGGTCATAATAACGGCGTATAGAAACCAGGTCTTGGTCATTGTCTCCAGTGGGAGTAAAAAGTTCTCCAATGACCACCTGCTTGGTCGAAAAGCTCAGGCCGACCATTAAAATTGGACAGTCCAGAGTCTGCGCCAGACGTAAAAATCCGGTCTTCCACTTGAGCACTTTTTTGCGCGTTCCCTCCGGCGTTATGGCGATCACCACACCGCCCTCTCGCTCGGCGATGCCGGCAACTTTATCGACGATGGTATTGGGTTCGTTGCGGTTGGTGGGAATACCACCCAACCATTCAAAAAACCAACTGACCCCGGGCATAAAAATGGTGTGCTTGGCCAGCCAGCGCATTTTGAGGTTGAGCGCCAATATGGAGGCCATGGCAAGCACAAAGTCCCAATTCGAGGTGTGCGGAGCGCCGATCAATAAGCAGCGCTTAACGTCTGGAATCTCCCCCACAAGGCGCCACCCCGAGAGCGTAAAAAACGCCCTACCAGTCCAACGCGACAGCCGCCCTCGACTGGCGCGCAACTGCACCGGGACTTGATCTTGCTCAACACTCGGAGGGCTTGGCGTCATAATTTTGCTCTCGATTTTGTTATTTTTTACTCAGCTAGTGCTCTCGAGTGGCGATAAATGCAATGTCTGGATGGCGCTCTTCAGCAAGCGCAAGATTGACCCTGGTCGGCGCCAAGTAAGTCAGATGACCACCGCCATCTAGCGCCAAATTATCGCGCGCCTTGTTTGTAAAGCTCTCGAGAAGCTTGGCATCGTCGCAGTGGGCCCAGCGCGCCGAATGAACATTTACCGATTCATAGACGGCATCCACCGCATACTCCGCCTTGAGGCGATAGGCCACCACATCGAACTGCAGTTGGCCCACTGCGCCGACGATAATATCGTTATTGCGCATCGGGAAAAAGACCTGGGTACTGCCCTCTTCCGACAACTGGCGAATACCATTTTGCAACTGCTTGGCTTTTAGAGGATCTTTGAGACGAATCAATTTAAACAACTCGGGGGCAAAATGCGGTATGCCGGTGAACTTGAGCGCCTCGCCCTCGGTGAACGTATCGCCAATCTGAATCGAGCCGTGATTGTGCAATCCAATGATATCACCGGCCTCGGCCTGATCCAGCGAGATCCGCTCTCCAGCCTTAAAACTAAACGCATCGGCGATCCGAACCTCTTTGCCGGTGCGCACGTGTTTTAATTTCATACCGCGGGTGTAACGACCCGAACAGATACGCAAAAAGGCAATACGGTCACGGTGTTTGGGGTCCATGTTGGCCTGAATTTTAAACACGAAACCACTGAAAGCTGACTCTTCGGGGCACACCACTCGAACGGCGGTAGACCGCGGTTGTGGCTGCGGCGCCCAGCGCACGAAGTCATCGAGCATTTCGCGCACGCCAAAATTGCCCAGCGCCGTGCCAAAAAATACCGGCGCCAGCGCACCCGCTAAAAACTCATCCATAGAAAATTTTTGCGTCGCACCGCGCACCAATTCCAATTCGTCGAGCACGTCGTCGGCAAAATCACCGAGCGCGGCGCGTGCCTCTGCCGACTGCAAACCCGACACCCGCACATCGTCGGTCAACGTCCGACCCTTGCCTTGCTGGTAGACGTGAATGGTATCGGTGTAAAGGTTGTACACGCCGCGAAAACCCCGGCCCATGCCGATCGGCCAGTTGATCGGAGCGGCTTGGATGCCAAGTACTGATTCAATTTCGTCGAGCAGGTCGATGGGATCGCGAATGTCGCGATCCATTTTATTGACGAAAGTCAATATCGGCGTGTCGCGCAACCGACAGACCTCCATCAATTTGATGGTTCTGGCCTCCACGCCCTTGGCACCATCGATCACCATGAGCGATGAATCGACCGCCGTCAGGGTGCGGTATGTGTCCTCAGAAAAATCCTCGTGACCCGGCGTATCGAGAAGATTGACAACGCAATCACGGTAGGGAAATTGCATCACCGACGAGGTCACTGAAATGCCTCGCTCCTTCTCCATCGCCATCCAATCCGAGGTCGCATGACGATCGCTCTTGCGCCCTTTGACGGTGCCCGCCACCTGAATAAGATTGCCCAACAACAGCAATTTTTCGGTGATGGTGGTCTTACCCGCATCCGGGTGTGAGATAATAGCGAAGGTACGGCGAGGGGTCGACGACGGGTGCATTGGCATTTGGTATCAATGTTTTGAAGACGCGCAGTATAGCGCTCCGGCAAGTCCTAGCCCAGCATTTCGGCGTATACTCAAAGCGAAGCGGTCGGCGGCCATCAGTTTTCAGCCATCAGTTTTCAATAGCAGGGCAACCGCAGGTCGACCAAACCGCAACACCAGACAGACCAACGGCGAGTTCAATTTATGCGTTACCAGGGACAGACAAGTTACGACCACGACGGCCCAGCCCCCAAAAAAGGCGTAATTCTGTGCAATTTGGGTACCCCCGACGCGCCCTACACGCGAGAATTACGCCGCTATTTAAAGGAGTTTCTCAGTGATCCACGGGTGGTCGAGGTGCCGCGATTGCTGTGGTGGTTAATCCTCAACCTCGTCATCTTGCGCATTCGTCCGGCGCGTTCAGCGAAACTTTATCGCAGTGTCTGGGCCGAGGGCGGCTCGCCGCTGCTGATCAACAGCCGCGCTCAGGTCGAAGGCGTCGCAGAGCGACTGCAACAGCACTATGGCGAGAAAATCCCGGTGGTTCTAGGCATGCGCTATGGCAACCCATCAATCGATTCTGCGCTGGCTGAATTGAGCGCACAAAACGTCCGCAATATCGTCGTTCTGCCACTCTATCCACAGTACTGCGCGGCGACCACCGGCTCGACCTTCGACGCGCTGGCGAAGACCATGATGCGCTCGCGCTGGGTACCGGAACTGCACTTCATCGGTAGCTACCAACAATCAGACGAGTACATTGGCGCTCTGTGCAAGAGCATCGAAAAACACTTTAAACAGCACGGTCAGCCCGACAAGTTGATTTTTTCCTACCACGGAACGCCGCAAAAATACCTCGCTAAGGGCGACCCCTACCACTGCTATTGCCACCAGACCACGCGACTGGTTCGCGAGCGCATGGGCCTGTCCAAAGATCGTCTAATGACCACGTTTCAATCGCGCTTTGGACGCGAGCCCTGGTTGCAACCTTATACCGACAAGACCCTCGAGGTGCTGCCCGAGCAAGGTGTCAAAAGCGTCGCCGTGCTGTGCCCAGGTTTTGCATCGGACTGTCTAGAGACGCTCGAGGAGATCGAGGGTGAGGCCCGCGAGATTTTCACCGAGGCCGGGGGAGGCGACTTTCACTATATCCCCGCGCTGAATGCACAGCCGGACCACCTCGACGCATTGACCGCGATCGTTCGCAGACATCTGGATTAGTCGCCGCGCTCCGCCAGTCGCTCCAGCCAACCCTGCAGCACGGGCAGACAGTCGGCCGACACCTTTTGGGTGGCAATTTGATCGGCACGGGTGACGCCATCGCACAACAAGGCAATGGGTTTGTGTTGTCGCTCGGCAGATAGGCACAGGCGATAACCCGAGTAGGTCTGCAGCGAGGAGCCAATCACCAATAAACCCGGAGCGCGTTCCAGCAGCTGTTCGCACAACGCCACTCGCTGAGGGGGTATCGACGCGCCAAAAAATACCGCGTCCGGCTTCAACAGACCACCACAGTAATGGCAATCGGGCACCGCCAAATCAGCGTAATCCAAGTCATCGATATCCGCGTCGCCATCTGGCGCAATCCGTCCACCGAGTTTGGCAAATTTAGGGTTGTGCTGTTCAAACCAAGCTTGTAGCGATGCCCGCGACTGGCTCTCACCGCAGTTGAGGCAGGACACTCGATCGACGCGGCCATGCAAATCGACCACCTCACGGCTGCCCGCGCGCTGATGCAAGCGATCGACATTTTGCGTAATCAAGGCGTTGATCGCACCGCGCGCTTCAAGTTGCACCAGTGCCCGATGAGCGGCATTCGGTTGCGCCTCACTGATAAATCGCCAGCCGATCATATTGCGCGCCCAAAATCGACGACGGCTGTCGGCACTGGCGATGAATTCTTGATGCGTCACCGGCGGTTTGCGCTGCCACTGCCCACGCCGATTGCGATACGTAGGCACGCCCGATGCGGCACTCACTCCAGCACCGCTGACAACCAACCAATGGGGTTGGGTCATTAAAAGATCGATCATTGATTTCAGAGCGGATTCTCTCGGTCGATACTGTGTTGTTAAAAGCGACAACTTTACCGCAGCTACAGGTATAATGCAGCCTAATTTGCCGAACCACCGCGAGCGATCCAAGCCATGGATATACAAGCTTACATGCACAGCGTCGGACGCGCCGCGCGCGCCGCTAGCGGCGTCATCGCAACGGCGCCCAGCGACGTTAAAAACCATGCTCTAAAGAGTATTGCCGAGCACCTCGACGGCGCGCGCCGCGCTGTGCTCGCCGCCAACCAATCAGATCTTAATCGAGCCCGCCGACAGGACTTGGATAGCGCCTTGATCGACCGGTTGGAACTCAACGACCAACGGATCGATGCTATGCTCGAGGGCCTGAGTCAGGTTATCGAACTGGACGATCCAATCGGCGTAATGACCAACATCGGCAAGCAACCCAGCGGCATTCAGTTGAGCAAGATGCGCGTGCCCATCGGCGTGGTAGGCATCATCTATGAGTCGCGACCCAACGTCACCATCGATGCCGCCAGCCTATGTCTCAAAGCCGGTAACGCCTGCATCCTTCGCGGCGGTAGCGAGTCTATTCAATCCAACCAAGCAATTGCTGCCGGCATCGAGCTAGGTCTCGAAGCCGCCGGATTGCCACGCGCAACTATCCAAGTCGTCAATACGCCAGATCGCGCCGCAGTCAGCGAACTCATCACTCTCACCGAGTTCGTCGACGTCATAATCCCGCGCGGAGGCAAGGGCCTGATCGAACGCATCAATGCCGAGGCGCGAGTGCCGGTGATTAAACACCTGGATGGCAACTGTCATATATACATCGACGATGAAGCCGATATGGACATGGCGATTGCCTTAGCCATCAACGCAAAAACCCATCGCTACGGCGTTTGTAATGCCATGGAATCGCTGCTGGTCGGCGCTAAAATAGCGCCACAGTTGCTACCTCGATTAGGCGACGCAATGCTCTCCCACGAGGTGCAACTGCGCGGTTGCGACAAAACCTGCAATTTAATCGAAGGTGCGCAGGCGGCCACCGAAAGCGATTGGTCGACGGAGTACCTGGGCCCGATCCTGTCGATCAAAGTAGTCGATGACCTAAGCGCCGCGATTGCCCATATCAATCAATACGGCTCCCGGCATACCGACGCCATCGTTACTGACAACCCGCAGCGTGCCCAGTGGTTCGTCAATGAAGTGGATTCAAGTTCGGTAATGGTGAATGCCTCAACGCGGTTTGCCGACGGTTTTGAGTACGGCCTCGGTGCCGAGATCGGCATTTCAACCGACAAAATTCACGCCCGCGGCCCGGTCGGACTCGAAGGCCTTACCTGCCAAAAATGGGTTGTCTATGGCGACGGACAGGTGCGTAAATAACATGACCATCGCCCTGTTTGGTGGAACTTTCGATCCGGTGCACTTTGGCCATATTGAAATCGCCACGCAACTTGCCGAACACCTGCAAATAGACAGTCTGCGACTGATGCCCTGCGGCGTTCCAGTCCATCGACAACAACCCATCGCCAACGCCAATCAGCGCCTCGAAATGCTTGGCATGGCGATTGCCGACCGACCACAGCTGGCGATTGAACGGCGCGAAGTGGAACAATCTGAGCCCAGCTTCAGCATCGATAGCCTGCGCCGGATCCGCGCCGAGATCGGCCCCGAACAAACCTTGTTTATGTGCCTAGGTATGGACGCCCTGGCACAGTTGCAAGATTGGCATCAGTGGCGGCAACTGCTCGATTACTGCCATATCGTAGCGGTTGCGCGACCGGGAGCGCAGCGTCCGACGAAACCACCACTGAAGCTTTGGATTGAACAACACCAAAGTCAGCAACCCGCCGCCGAGGAGTCGCGCCCCTGCGGCCATCTGTTCTTTTGCAGCGTAAATTTATTAGATATTTCATCGACCGAAATACGCCAACGCCTCAAACAACGTCGATCGATCGACAGGCTCACCCCCGACGCGGTGATCGACTATATTCATCGCCATCACCTATACGAGTAACTTAAAGCTATGCGGAAAAATTTAACAGAGATCGTCGTCAATGCACTGGAAGACGTCAAAGCGCTAGATATCGCGCTGATCGACGTGCGCGGATTGACCGACATCATGGACACCATGGTCGTTGCCAGCGGCAACTCTAGCCGTCAGGTCAAGGCACTCGCCAACAACCTAGTGGTGGATGCCAAGAGCGCTGGATACACGCCAATCGGCGTCGAAGGCGATGACACCAG
>CALGJN010000421.1:0-10161 GCA_937920185.1 uncultured Cellvibrionales bacterium
TGTCGGGGGTTGCATCTAACTAAAAGGGTTGGGGTCAGACGTTTCGAGAACTGATCTGCGCGCCCAAGTCTCTGCATGGCAGGGTATTCATAGAGCGCTTGCCGCGTTATTGAGGGGCTGTTTACTGCCCGTAGTTGGATCCTTCGGCATCGAGTATTGCCTTTAACTCGTCGAGGTGCCGCGTGGCTTGGTCTGGGTAGTCGGCCAATTCGCGCGCGGTTTTGGCGGCGATGTCATGGGGCATTACCCGCAGCGGCCGGCCGGTTTGTAACGCGTGGATATAAGTTTTTGCGGCGCGTTCAAAATAGTACATGCGGTTGAAGGTATCGGCCACCGTATCGCCGATCACCACAACACCGTGATTACCCATGATCAGCACCTGTGTTTGCGGGTCGTCCAGCAGCGCAGCGCAGCGCTGGCCCTCCTCGGCAAACGCCAATCCGCCGTAGTCGTTGTCGATCGCGTAGCGACCGTAAAAGGTCGCGCAATTTTGATCGATTGGCGGCAGACGGCTATCGGCCAACGACGCCAGCACCGTGGCATAGGTCGAGTGCACGTGCATGACGCATCGAGCATGCCGACAGTGACCGTGAAGACCGCCGTGAAGCCCCCAGGCGGTCGGGTCTGGGGCGTTTGGGCGGTCGAGGGTTGTCGCGTCAGAGGCGTCGACGACGATCAGGTCAGAGGCGCGGATGCGCGAAAAATGTATTTGGTTGGGGTTGATTAAAAACTGCCTACCGGTGCCGTCGATGGCCAGCGAAAAATGGTTGGCCACCGCCTCGTGCATCCCCAATCGGGCCGTCCAGCGAAAGGCTGCAGCTAAGTCGATACGCGCTTGGCGTTCATTAGAGATTGGCCTGTTGGTGCCCATAACGTGATCCGTTGTAACTGGCGGATCGCCCACAGTGGCGATCGTGCAATGTCGAGGGGCACAGGCTAACACTCTATAATGTTGACCGGAACCTCGAGAACGTTAATTGCCAACCCGCCGCGCGCGGTCTCTTTGTATTTATCTTGCATGTCACGACCAGTATCGCGCATGGTCTTGATCACCTGGTCGAGCGATACAAAGTGCTCGCCATTGCCGCGCAGAGCCATGCGTGCGGCGCTAATCGCCTTGATCGCGCCCATGGCATTGCGCTCGATGCACGGCACCTGCACCAACCCGCCGATTGGGTCGCAGGTGAGGCCGAGGTTGTGTTCCATGGCAATTTCGGCGGCGTTTTCTACTTGGCTCGGCGTGCCTCCGAGCCGCTCGGTCAGGGCACCAGCGGCCATCGAGCAGGCCGAACCCACCTCGCCCTGACAGCCGACTTCGGCGCCAGAGATTGAGGCGTTGATTTTATAGAGAATACCGATCGCCGCAGCGGTAAGTAAAAAGCGGCTGATATCATCGTCTTCAACGCCCTTGCAGTGATTGAGATAGTATTTAAGCACCGCGGGAATGATGCCGGCGGCCCCGTTGGTGGGGGCGGTAACGACCCGCCCGCCGGACGCGTTTTCTTCGTTGATTGCCAGCGCATACAGCGTTACCCAGTCCATTGACACCATCGAGTCGTCGCTCAGGCTGTTGGATTGATCGAGCAGTTGCCGGTGCAGGTTTGCGGCGCGACGTTTAACCCGCAATCCACCGGGCAGAATGCCCTCGGCAGCGCAGCCCGAGGAGATGCAATCGTCCATCACTCGCCAAAGCTCGAGCAGACCCTCCTTGGTTTGTGTTTCGCTGCGCCAGGCGCACTCGTTTGCCAGCATCAGGGCGCTAATCGACAGGCCGGTGTCATCGCAGCGCTGCAGCAGTTCATTACCGCTAGCGAAGGGATGCGCCAAATTGATTGGGTCATCGACGACAATGTCTGACGAGGCGGCGCACTCATCGATCACAAACCCGCCGCCCACCGAGTAGTAGGCGCGCGCGGCGAGGCGCTCGCCGGATCGACTATAGGCGCTGAAGCGCATGCCGTTGGAGTGAAAAGGCAGCGTTTGCTTGCGATGAAAGATCAGGTCATTGCGGTAGCTAAAGGGAATGTCTCTGCGCCCTAACAAACGCAATACGCCGCCATCGCGAACCGCGGCGATGCGCGGCTTGATCGAGGGTACGTCGACCGATTCGGGGGTTTCACCCTCGAGGCCGAGTATGATCGCGCCCGGTGAGCCGTGACCCGCGCCAGTGGCACCCAGCGAGCCAAACAACTCGGCGGTGACGCGATCACAGCGCTCGGTGAGCTGGTCGCTCTCGAGATGGTGGGCGAACTGCGCGGCGGCCTTCATCGGGCCGACGGTGTGCGAACTCGATGGGCCAATGCCAACCTTAAACAGGTCAAAGGTGCTGATAGACATATTCGCCCCCGGTGTTTGGCGGCCCTTTTAGTATGCTGCCCTTGGTTCGTTCCCGTTGCAGCAACGACGGTGCAGAGCATAGTGCACCGGCATAACATTTGTTAAGTTAATAGTTTGAATGTATGTATTTGATAATTAAATGCACTGCGCTAGCCGATAGGGTGGTCGGGCATGGGTGATGTTGCTGCCGCGCGGCCATATAACATGGCGTGCCGAGTGGCGAATTACGTACCGATCAACGCACGATATTGGCGGTCAGCTCTGATCGCGCAATTGGGCGGTCCAAAGGTCGAAGTATCGACCCTTTTTATCCAGCAGTTGGTCGTGGGTGCCCTGTTCGACCAGCGCGCCCTGATGCAACACCACAATCTTGTCGGCATTGACCACGGTCGATAGGCGGTGGGCGATGATCAGGCTGGTGTGGTCTTTGGATATTTCTTGCAGCGCCGACATGATCGAGCGCTCTGACTGACTGTCGAGGGACGAAGTGGCCTCGTCAAACACCAAAATGGGCGGCTGCTTTAAAATGGTACGGGCAATCGTAACCCGCTGTTTTTCGCCGCCAGAAAGCTTTAACCCACGCTCGCCAACGATGGTGTCCGAGCCCTCGGGCAGTACCGCGATAAACTCGTCTAGGTGGGCCAGTTCGATGGCCCGGTGCACTTGCTGGTCGGTGGCGTTGGGATTGCCGTAGCGAATGTTCTCAAAAATGGTGTCGTTAAAGAGCACGGTATCTTGGGGAACGATGCCGATGGCTTGGCGCAGACTTTCGAGGTTGACCGCCGTGATGTCTTGGCCATCGATGGCGATGTGTCCCTGATCTGAATCGTAAAACCGAAATAGCAATTTAATTAAAGTCGATTTACCCGCGCCGCTTGCGCCGACGATCGCCACCTGGGTACCTGGTTCAACGCGTAGATCCAGCGATTTAAGAATAGGGCGCTCGGGCGAGAACGCAAAAGACACCTGGTTAAAACTGATCGCACCTTGGGTTATGTTCAGTGGCGGGGCGTCGTCGGATTGGTGGATCTTGCTGGATAGCGACATCAGGGCAAACATGTTTTCGATGTTGGCGGTGGACCCGCGTATCTCGCGGTAGACAAACCCCAAAAAATTGAGCGGTAAAAACAACTGCAGCACAAAGGCGTTGATCAAGACAAAATCGCCAATCGTCATGGAGCCATCGGCCACGCCCAACGCCGCGAGCCACATCATCGACGCCATGGCAACAGAGATGATCAATGCCTGACCGGTGTTTAAACCCAGCAGCGACAGGCGGTTTTTACGTTTGGCCTGCTCCCATGCTTGCAGCGCACTGTCGTAGCGCGCGGCTTCGTAGTCTTCGTTGGTAAAGTATTTAACGGTTTCGTAATTTAGCAAACTCTCTATGCGCAGCGTGCTGGCTTTAGAGTCGGCTTGGGCGGCCTCGCGGACAAATTCGGTTCGCCAGTCGGTCGTAACCATCGAAAAACCAATGTAGAGGATTACCGCAATGATGGTAATAACGGCAAATCCGGGGCCATAATTGTACAGCAACAGGCTAATCACAAAGGCGATCTCTAGCAGCGTCGGGATAATGTTAAAGACAAAAAAGCGCATCAAAAAGTTGATGCCGCTAATACCCCGTTCGATATCGCTAGAGAGTCCGCCGGTGCGGCGGTCGAGATGAAAATCTAGATCTAGGCTGTGCACGTGGCTAAAGACTTTAAGACCGATTTTGCGCATTGCCCGCTCGGTAACGCGGCCAAAGATGGTGTCGCGGATCTCACCCAACAAGATCATAAAAAATCGCGCAAAGCCATAGGCCAGCAGCAGCGCAGCCGGCACCACCAGCAGGCTGGTCGCCGCGTCTAGGGTGAGCGAGTCGACAATATGCTTGAGCAGAAAGGGGCTTGAAACGCTGGCGGCCTTAGACAGCACCAAGCAAAACAGTGCTAGCGCAATCCGCGATCTGTAGTCGAGCAAATAGGGCCAGATGGCTTTGAATACTCGCCAGTGTATTTCTCGTTCGGCGTTGTCAGCATAATTGCTGGGTATCATGATGGATCCCGTGAACTCGTATTGTTGTTATGGGGCGGGCATTAGGCGGCGCATTATGGGCGCGCTGTGGGTTGCCGTCGATGGTTAATTGTTTTAAATCAATTGCACAGCGACCCATGCGCGCTCGACGCTCGAGGTGCTTTTAGACCACTTTAGAGCCGTGGACACCGCCGACTCAAGGTTACCGACCACCCACAGGCCGCTCGACTCGCATAGGCTATGTATACGAGGTGGCGGGCGCGGTAGACCTCGCCAAGCACGAACAAGGCAGGATGATGGGCAAAACAGGGTGGGGGAAGTGGACGTTTCGGAGGACTTATGCTGCCTAGCGAGCGATTTAAAAACAATCGGTGGCAGAGTCACATTAACGCGTTTGTTTTGAGGTAAGGCCGCCTAATAAAAACGCCAAAGAACCAAAAACACACACAAGCGCGTAATTTCGACTAGACTTTAAACACAATACACCGAAAAGGATTTTGCTCTTACAGATGCTGCAGGTCTCGCTAAAAAGACCCTTTGCACTGTTACTTTTTTTGTGTCTTAGCGGTGCAGTGTGTTGACTAATTGTGCCAATCAATGGAGTCGGGCCCGATTGATTCTTGATTTCATTATAGCCCGCTAATAAGCCCTAGCATAAACCGCTATTGCGGCGATCTATGCTTTATCGGTGCTTCAGATCGGGTCTAAAAGTTATAGCGTAAGTTGATTTCAACGCTGCGTGGGGGATCGATCAGTTTGAAATACGAACCATTGAATCCCTGCGGGCCCAGCGGTATATCGTTGCCCCACATAAAGGTAGTTTCGTCGGTCAGGTTTTTACCCACCACAGAAATTTGCCACTGGTCGTCGCTAGCAAGAGCGATGCGGGCGTTGAGCTTGCCAAAGCTCTGTTGGATCAAGTTCTCATCCAAATCGGCGCCAATAACCACATCGTCGCTCCAGTTGTAATCCAAGCCAGCACTCAAGACCATACCTGATGACAGTTCGGTCTGGTAGTTGATACCAACATTAGCCGTGTACTCAGGCGCAAACTGTAACGGCTTACCGCTCAAGTCTTGAGTACATCCACGCGGTGTGACCAAGCTTTGCGCTAGGTTGCAACCTGCGCCTGGGAACGACTTGTAGGTCGCATCCAGATAGGCAAAGGCACCATTGAGAGTGATCTCTTCGCTGACACGGAAGAGGACATCGGCTTCAATACCCTGAACTTCAGACTCGGCGGCGTTACCCACCACAAAGGCTGCGTTGCCATCAAAGGTAGACACCTGCACGTCTTCGTAGGTACTGACATAGGCCGCTATATTGAGTCGTCCGCGACCATCTGCAAGATCAATTTTGGCGCCGAGCTCCACCGTTTCGACTGACTCGTCTTCGAAGTCAGCGAGATCGTCGGTAACGCCACCAACGGTTTGGACTTCACGGCCCATGCCGTTATCCTCGTCAAATCCGCCTGCCTTGTAGCCGTTGCCGATTTCCAGATAGACCATTGCCTCGTCGTTCATATCCCACTGAAAATTGACATGGCCAGTGACATGGTCTTCATCGCGTTGTCGGGTGTAGCTATGCGCCTTTGCTAGGTTTAAAGCAGAACTATAAACCGCATTCAATGCCGGCAGTGGCATCGTTGGGGTATCTGTTACCCTGTCGGCGTAACCATTAGCCAGTAGCCAGTCGTTGATGTAGCCAGACTTAGCGTTCTTGGACATGTCTTTTTCATCTTCCGAATAACGCAAACCAGCGGTAATGCGAAAGCTATCGCTGACATGGTAAGTCCCTTCGGCAAAGACCGACCAACTGTCGGCGTCTTGTTTAAAGGAATTAATGGCGGTCGCATCCAAAATGCCGCTCTGGGTCATTGGGTTTAAATTGCCACCCAAGACTGCAGCAGCAAAACTTGCGCCGCCCAGAGCTGGGTTCGGTCGGTTCAGTAGGGCAAATATACCAGCCTGTAGCGGTGGCACTCCGGACAGATCGACATGCGTGAAGCGCTCGTTAGATAGATCTTCGGTCTGCAAGAAAGCGCCGGTCAAATACTCGAACGTGTCGTCGCTTGGCGAGCTGATAATCAGCTCGGCACTGAATTGCTCGTGCGCCTCGGTGCGCCCACGATTTAGCAACCTCAGAGGACTGAAGTCCGAGTCCAAACTATTGTTGAACTCGTAGTCGGTGTAACCGATCACGGCTTTAACGCCATGCTCAGCGTAGGTGCCGTCAAGTGTAATCTGAAAGATGTTTGACTCATTGTCATCATAGAGGGGCATATTGCGTACATTTTGGCCATAGCTGGTGTAGCCAAAGCCGGCTTCAAAATTTGTCGAACCGAAAGGCGTCGCATAGAGCGCCGCCGCCCCGCCGGACGCCAGGCTCGGGTTAGTTATCGCGGTCACTGTTTGGCGACCCAAAACATCTAAATTTCCATGTTCGGCTTTGATGGTGGCAGTCCAATCTTCGTTGACATCAATCGCCAGCGTGGCGCGCGCATAAAGGCTTTCTTTTTGTGGGCCATCGACGCCGTCGGCAGCGCGGTTGCGCACATAGCCTTCGTCTTCGTAAGAGCGCACAGCCAGTCGACCGCGAACTGAATTACTTAACGGTCCTGAGATCACGGCAGTGATCGTTTTGGCCTCCAGTTCGCTGGTGTAGCCGGCACTCATGTAGCCTTCAAATTCTTCGGTGGGCTGTGCGGTGGTGATATTCATTGCTCCGGCGATGGTGTTTTTGCCGAACAATGTCGATTGTGGGCCCTTGAGAACTTCGACGCGCTCTAGATCGAGGAATCGACCCCTCGCGCTGCGTCCGCGGCCGAAATAAACACCATCTACAAAGGTACCGACGGACTGTTCAAACCCGTAGTTAACGCCTGAGCCAATACCGCGAATAAATATTTGCGTGCCGGTAGAGGCCTCACTCATGTGCACGTTTGGAATGTAGCTACTCAGATCTTCTATCGTATGGATCGATTTATTTTCTATTTGCTGTCCGCTAATGACAGATATGGCGATCGGTACCTGCTGCAAACCCTCTTCTCGTTTGGTCGCGGTAACGATGATCTCTTCTAGCATTAATTCGGAGGCATTGCTTTGCAACACGGGACTTATCAGCAATGCGGTTGACAAAATGGCGTGGTAGGCTGTTTTTAATTTCATAGTGGTCGAGCCTCAAAACGTTGGTAGATTGGGTAGCAGTTAGCCAAGCGGATAATTGTTGATTGTAAGCGAAAAGTGCCACTCGTTATTAGTTTTACTATAGATTTTATGAACACTATTTCTGGTCGCAGTAATACTAACAATTGATGCGTTGTTGATTGTTGCCCCGCTCGCTTGTCATAGTGAACTATACCTAAATGATTGCGGCCTTGCACGCGCTAGGGTCTAACAACAAAAAAAAGTTAAAATATAATAGGTTGTTATCAACAGATTGATTTAGTGGGCCATACAGTATTCTGACTAATTACCAAGGCGTTTAAGGTAGCAGACCTAAAGCCATACTTTTTTATTAGTATTTAAAACTTAAGGATAAGGTTGAAAACGTATGAATTACAACAATTTCACGAAAATATTTAACCGGCTATTATGGCCGTCATTGGGCTGTTTGTTGATGGCTTGCGAGCCAGTTGATCGCTCTGCGGAACAGCGTGCCAGCGGCCGTGAAAAGCCCGCGCAGATCGACAGTTGCGATAATGCTGAACCCTTGCGCCAGGCGCTGTTTGGTGATTTACACGTGCACACCAGTTATTCATTCGATGCCGCTGCAAACAGCACTGGAGCAACCCCCGAGGATGCGCAACGCTACGCTCGTGGCGGCGAGATTCCGTTTTTTCCGCTAGATGAAAACGGTGTTGCGATTGGCCGCGCAAAAATCGACCGACCGCTGGACTTTTTGGCGGTTACCGACCATGGCGAATTTCTGGGCGAACGCGCGATCTGCCGTACCGAGAGCTCGCCGATGTACGACAATGCCTTTTGTCGCGCCTATCGATCCAATGAGCGTCAGGGCATGATTATGCTCGGCCAAGTGGTTACCACCGAAACGCCAGCACGTCTGCCGGCTGTGTGTGGCGAGGATGGTAGCCTCTGCCAGCAATATGCGCTATCGCCTTGGCAGGATATTCAGGCGGCTGCCAACAAGGCCAACAGCCCTTGCGAATTTACCAGTTTTGTCGCCTACGAATACACCGGTACGCCAGGCACCTCAAACTATCACCGCAACGTCATCTTTAGAAACGCCACGGTGCCAGACTTGCCTGTCAGTTACATCGAAGCGCCGATCGATAGCCAACTCTGGGGGCAACTCGACAGTGTCTGCAAGATCGACCAAGGGTGTGACTATTTGACCATTCCGCACAACAGCAACCTCGCCAACGGTCGAATGGCGCCCTATCGTAAAATCGAGCAGACCATAGAGGCACAGCGCGCGTACGCCCAACAACGGCTGGTGCGCGAACCGATTATGGAGATCTTTCAGCACAAGGGCTCCTCCGAATGCATCAATGGCTTGAGTACAGTATTTGGTGCGCCAGATGAACTCTGCGCGGTCGAGGCGGTGCGCGAAATTGGCGTCGAAAAGGTCTTTCCTGTGATAGCGATACAAGCTGGCGTGCCATCGCTGGTCGAGACCTCGGAAGTGACCGAAGAGTGCGCGGCTGGAACGGTCGGTAGCAATGGCTTGTTGGGAGCCGGTTGCGTCGATGCCACTGATTTTCAGCGGTCGGCGCTGTTGGTGGGCTTAAAAGAGCAGCAACGAATCGGCTTTAACCCAATCAAACTCGGTATTGTTGCTGCCACCGACACGCATTCGGCCAACGCCGGCGGCGTATTAGAGTCGTCTTGGGGTGGTGCTGTAACGGGTGAGGGCACGCCGGACGAACGCTTGAATCCAGGGCTTTTAACCAGTGGTATAGACGGCAATCCGGGCGGCCTAGCCGGCGTCTGGGCGGTCGAAAACACCCGCGATGGGGTGTTTGATGCGATGCTGCGCAGGGAGGTTTTCGGCACCTCTGGGCCACGCATTCGGCCGCGTTTATTTGCCGGTTGGGGGCTGGACGAGGCGCTTTGCGACGACCGCAATATGTTGGCTAAGGCCTATGCTGGCGGTGTACCCATGGGCGGTGATCTGGCCGCGCCAGACGGCGAGTCCGGTCAAAAACCCAGACTGCTGGCGTATGCGGTAAAGGACCCCACGGGTCGCCAGCTACAATCGCTGCAACTGATAAAGGGTTGGGTGGACGCCGATGGGGGGTTGCACAATGACGTAATTCCTCTGGCTGAGGTGCCTGCAGGTGCCGACAGTTTGTGTCGCGTTTATAGCGATACCGGTTTTGATGCTCGGCAACCCGCCTATTATTACTTACGCGCAGTAGAGCCCGAGTCGCCGCGCTGGCATACCTTTGATTGTGCAGCCCTAGCCGCAGATCAACGCCCGCCGGTATGCAACGATGGAAGTTACCCTGCAACGATCCGCGAGATGGCCTGGACATCGCCCATTTGGTACCGCGGCGATTAGACAATGATGCGCGTCTAAGGCCCGATCAATCGGGCTGATGGCAAGAGCAATTCTGAATTACTCGCAGCTGTTTATGCGTATTACTGCCAACCAATTTAACGCGACTCTGCCCGCAATGCCCCGGCAAATTTGTTAGGCTCAGCGATGGCATCAGGCGGTCGGGGGTATAGCAAAGGGGCTTTAATTAGGGGCTTTATTAGAGTGACATGAGTGACATGATTGATTGGAAAAACCAAAATCCTTTTTGGTTTGTTGTGCTTAAAGTGTGGTCAAAAGTATGGG
>CALGJN010000422.1:0-1696 GCA_937920185.1 uncultured Cellvibrionales bacterium
GTCGATGAGATCGATGATTTGAGCCCGTTTGATGGTCTCGGCATCGACCACTGCAACCGTCAGTGGCGTGTCTTGCAGGGTTTGTTCACGCTTGTTGGCGGTGACGATAATCTCGTCGATCTGGGCCTGTGCAGGGCCGACAAAAGGTAGCGCCACAAGCACCACAGCCAACAAAAGGCCGTGTCGAGGTTCGTTTCCCGATTTTTTAAATTCGTCAAAATAGTTCATACAGTTGCTCCTTCAACGTTTATTTTCATCCTTGACTGACTGCCGCGATTGACGCCTGCGTCTACTGACTGCGGCGGCGCAAAAGCGCGCCAGATACGGCTTCATACTGCCCAACAAGCGCAAACGCTGCTCGCGAGGGTCACCAGTGAACGTCGTCGGCCACTGGTGCGGTATGTTTGTGCGTGGGGTCTATCAACCTGATAACCACGTTCCGAACCAAAACCTGTTAATCATTCATCGCCGAGGCTCTGCGCACGACACAACTTTAACACAAAAAATTCTGCTAAACGGTAGGCTATGGACAAGTGGATATTGGCCATCATCGGTGGTTATAAAACGGTGCGAAGGGCCACCTGACGGCATTAACCACCCGTATCTGACTGCTTACTTGGCAATTGATTTGCGATTCAGTCCTCAGACGTTGGCGGCGGAGCGCATGCAACCCCCGGTTTTATTTGCCAGCGCTAATCGGCCTCGATCACCAATCGATCGACTGTCCATTCCAATCGATAAATGCTAGCTGTCCGTCGATATCGGCGGCCGTCATCAGCGCGATCAACTGGGCGGCGACAAAATCTGGAGTAAATAGCTTGTCGGCTGCCACCGACGATTGAAATGGTTTTGATAGTGGCGTGTCGGTAGTACCCGGGTGAAAGGAAAGGAGTTTAACATTCGCGCTGCGTCTAGAATATTCGATCGCCGCGGTCTTAAGTAACATATTGAGCGCCGCTTTTGACGCCCTGTAGGCATACCATCCGCCTAGATGGTTATCGCCGATACTTCCGACCCGCGCCGACAGCACGGCCACCTTGCAGTTTTGCGCATGACTGAGCAATTTTCGCAACACCTTGAGCCATAGCACCGGCACGATGGCATTGGCAGTGAACACCGTTTGCAGGGACACAGCATCAATGTCCTCGAGTCGCTTTTCCGGCGCAAGTTGATCGCCGTGCAAAACACCGTGGCAGAGCGCCACTCGCAACAGCGTCGGGTGCAGCGCCTGAATCTGATCGCGCACCTGCTGCATACTGGCTTCGCTGTAGTCACAGCAGATCCATACCAAGCCGGGATGCGACGCTAATGCAACCGGTGGCGCTGGACTGCGACTGACGGCGAATACCCGTTCGATCCTAGGGTCTGCCAAAAACGCCGCCACCAGCGCTACACCGATACCTCCGCTGGCTCCGGCTACCAGCGCATCGCCACGATCGCTCATCGCGGCGGTTGCCAGTCGCAACTCTGGGCTCGCTTAGAGCCCATCACCAGACGCGATATGCGCTGCCGATGGCGAGCAAAAAACAGGTAGGCCCGATCTGCAATAGGAGCGACCATCGGCCAGCGCAAGATCGCTACCCAGCGTCGTTTGCCGACCAGACACCACGCGCGGTAGGTCACATCGAGTCCAGTAATCAGCTTGCCGTCCGCCAGTTGCCCATGCAAAATACGGTCGGCCTCCTGGCGATCAATG
>CALGJN010000423.1:0-2383 GCA_937920185.1 uncultured Cellvibrionales bacterium
ACCGGCAGCCGACAACAGCGCATAAGAGGTCGGCCCCTGCACCGATAGCGCCGCCACTTGATGCGTTTCCGGTTGAATACTGACATCCATACCCAAACTCGACAGCAATAGCCAATCGAGTTGATGATGTTGTGCGCAAAGTCGGTACTCGCCAGCTCGAATATGGAACAGGGTGCCATCGTCGAGTACTTTGCCCCCGTCATTGCACCAGACCACATAGGTAACGCGGCCCGGTATCAAACCGCGAACATCTCGCGTCACCAACCGATTTAAAAACGCCACTGCATCCGGCCCAGTGATGCGGTATTTTTCCATCGGCGTCAGATCCATGACACTGCAGGTGCTGCGGATTGCAAAGTACTCCGAGGCCAACGCATCACACACCCGGGGTGTCTGATAGCCATTCCAAGACATCCAGTTTTGCAGCGGGCAATGCTCCACTAGTCGCGCATGAAATGGCGACGGTTGCAGTACCTGCCGGTAATCTGGCAACGGCGTTAAATCTACGTTGGGCGATAGTGTCGACATTACCTTGCCCCCTCGGTGGTTCGCATGATTCGCTGTGCCGCATTGCGTCCAGGCAGTCCTGTCAAACCTCCACCCGGATGGGCCGCCGCGCCGCACAGATACAAACCTTCGATTGGCGTGTCATACTGAGCTGCGCCGTGCACTGGGCGCAGCATAAACAACTGATCGATGGCCATTTCGCCGTGGTGCCAGTGACCTCCAGACAGGTGATACTGAGTTTCGATATCTACCGGAGTCAAAAGCTCATGGGCGACAATCTGCGCGCTAAAACCCGGCGCATATTGCTCGATTACGTCGATCACTCGCTGCATAAAGGCATCCCGCTGGCTCTCCCAACCGAGCTTTAAGGTATAAGGCGCAAAGCTTGCAGAAATAGACATGACATGTCGGCCAGAGGGCGCAAGCGAGGGATCGGCAATGCTTGGAATAGTGATTTCCAATAGCGGATTCTCCGAGAATTCAGCGTACTTGGAATGGTTGAACGCGTGTTCGACATAGCGCATATCCGGGGCAATGATTAGGCGCTGAGCCAACTGCTCGGCCGACAATCCAATAATCTTTGGCAAACCATCGAGCGCCAAATGAAGTTTAGCAACATCGCCCTTAGCGCGGATTGAATTAACCCGATGGACAAACATAGCATCCAATTCACTGCTGTTGACAAGCTGTAAAAAAGTCGTTTTTGCATCGGCATTAGATATTACTATATCGGCATACAATTGCTCACCGGAGGCCAACTCAACGCCCACAGCAGTTCCATCGTCAACGATAATGCGTTGCACTTTTGCGTTGGTGCGCATACTCACACCGGCCTTCGCAGCGGCGCGCTCGAGCGCTTTGGCAATGCTGCCCATACCACCCGTCGGCAGGCTCTGTCGACTATGGGTTTCGCCCCAGAGTCGATGCAAATAGGTCAGTACGGTATTCGGTGTGCGCGGCCCCATGTGTTGGCCCATCACCGCATCCAGCGCAATCGCGCCTTTTAAGAGTGGACTATCGAACACCTCGTTGAGTACGTCGTAGATATTGATGCCGCCAACCCGTAAAAATTCGCGCATAGACGTCTTGCCAAGACCAAAACGCAATTGCCAACCGAGTTTAGCCAAGGTTATCTTATCTCGTCGATCCATATCTTTGAGTCGCGGTGGTTTATTCATCATAAGCGGTTCGAGCGCCTTGGCATAGCCTATAAACTCGCGCTTGAAGCGCCCGTAGGCCTCGACGTCAGCCGCCGACAGGTCTGCGCCTGCGACCGTATCGATACCTAGGGTAAGATGCTGGCCCTGCCGGTCTAAGGCGATGGTGTCGATACTATCCCCAGCATCAAAACCCACCGCATCGAGTTTTAAGTCACTGCGCACCTGCGGACTCAGTGAGTGCAGAATATGCGCCAAGCTAGACACTCGGTAGCCCTCGGCAAAGTCGCTGCTAGCGGCCCCGCCCCCTAGCGCAGTGCGCGCCTCGAGAATGTCAACTCGGTAGCCCGCCTTGGCAAGGTAACTGGCACAGACAAGACCGTTGTGACCCCCGCCGATCACCAACACAGATTTTGAAGAGCCTGCAGAGACTGTCTTAGTCATCGCCAAAGTCCCCAGGTGTAGTGTCTTTTTTTCCTAAATCGCGCAGTATTTCGCGCGCCGCATTAGCCCCGGGCGCACCCATGACGCCGCCACCAGGATGATTTGAAGAGCTGCACATGTACATATTTTTGACCGGGCCGCGATACTGGGCATAACCGGGAAATGGGCGATTGAACATCAATTGATCGAGCGTCAACTCACCTTGAAATATATTGCCCTCAGTAAGCCCGACTTCGGCCTCAAGTTCGCGTGGAGTGCGAATTTCGGCATGCAGC
>CALGJN010000424.1:0-1023 GCA_937920185.1 uncultured Cellvibrionales bacterium
CGTCGGTCAATTATTCGGTTATCGAGCCGCATGCACGAGGGTTTGAGGCAGCGGCAGGTGGTGTATTTGGACGGTGCGCAGCACAAGGTGTCGCGTTATACCAATGCAATAAACTGCTTGGCTGCGGAAAACCTGGCGCCTTTAATCAGCAATTTTATCTCTGTTCTTGGTTCGCATCGCGACCTCTATCAGCATTATTCAGTGGTGGTCGAGAATCCTTCCCGGGTAGTGGGCCGAAACGTGGATGTATTGCGTATTGTTCCTTATGATGCATATCGCTACGGGTATTCAGTGGCCTTGGATAGAGACACCGGATTGGTGTTGCGCTCATCGGTCATCAATGCCCAAGGGCAAGTGGTCGAGCGGTTTCAATTCATAGAGCTGATGCTGGATCCCGACCGGTTTCCCGACAGCGATATCATTGCACCAGACGCGGAAAATGAGCATTGTAAAGGCAGTGGTGCCGTAAAAGCACTCGAAGGGCCCGGCTGGTTACCCGAATGGCTGCCTCCCGGATTTGTTTTGCGTGGAACTGACATGTCCCGGAGTGATGGGGTGTCGAGTTACATGTATTCGGATGGTATCGCAGCAATATCGGTATTTATCGATCCGACTGGCGAAGATGCGCCGCCGTCTTTCGATGCTAACTTGGGCGCCACTGCTGTGGTGCATCAACAGGCGAGACTTGGGGCCGACAACTACAGTGTGTCGATAGTTGGCGAGATACCGAGAGCCGTTGCGAAAAAAATTGCCAATCAGGTAGTCTACCGCATTGAACGGCAACTCCAGCGCTAACCAATGGATTGCAGTTGATCGCACTGACGTCGAAAGTGACCGCAGGTCAGCGAATTCGTGAAGCGCTGTTATACGGATATAACGAACCCCACAACTTGGATAAAAGGAGATTGATAAATGCGCGTTAGACTGGTGATGATGGTATTTATGGGCTTACTGGTGACTCTAAAAATCGAGGCTCGGCTGCCAGACTTTACTGATTTAGTCGAGCAGGTGTCGCCCGCGGTG
>CALGJN010000425.1:0-5650 GCA_937920185.1 uncultured Cellvibrionales bacterium
TGCGCTGATAGCGAAGTAACATTCACAACTAACATTAATTAAACCCCCACCCATTGATGGGCTATTTCTGCGCTTTTTATTGGCCAGGCAAGGCAATGGTCTAACCGCCCCTTGGGTTAGACTTTGCGTGCATTGGTTTAGACATTGAGCGCAGAATTTTTGATCGGTAGCTGGCGGATGCGGTTGCCGGTGGCATTAAAAATCGCGTTGGCAAGCGCCGGCGCAATCGGCGGTGTGCCGGGTTCGCCCGCGCCGCCCATGGCTTCGCCGCTGTTAATAATGTGCGTTTCAATGGCCGGCGCCTTAGACATTCTGACCGAGGGGTAGTCGTGAAAGTTACTCTCTGCGACCGCGCCGTCACTGATGGTGATCTCGCCATACAGCGCTGCGCTTAAGCCATAAATAATGCCCGATTCAATTTGCGCTTGCATGCCGTCCGGCGAAATCGCGTACCCCGCATCAATCACAGCTACCACGCGGTCGACCGATAGATTGCCATCGTCGACGGTCACCTCAACCACCTCTGCGACGATCGATCCAAAACTCTCTTGCAGCGCAATACCTCGGCCACGTCCCGGCGCGAGGGGTTTGTGCCATTGCGCCTCGGTAGCGGCTTTTGTTAACACCGCGAGTTGTCGCGGCAGGTGTTTAAGCCGCGCCGCGCGATACGCATAGGCATCCTGACCCGCAGCCGCCGCCACTTCGTCTATAAATGACTCGGTAAAAAACCCATGCTGTGAATGGTCTACGCTGCGCCACGCACCCAGAGGAACGTGGGTGGGGCTGGCGACATGGCCAATGTCTTTAGCCGCAACGGTGTAGGGGATCACCGGTGCTTCTACAGGTTCCATTTTGCCCGCATAGGTGTTTTCCCATGCGGTTAGGTTACCGGCGCTATCGAGCGCCCCACGAAAGCGGCTGTGCACAGCCGGGCGGTAAAAGTCTTGCTGCACGTCTTCTTCGCGCGACCAAATAAGCTGCACGGGCCGCCCTACCTTGGCCGCTAGCTGCGCAGCCTGCACTGCATAGTCCGGTAGAGATTTTCGGCCAAAGCCGCCGCCCATAAAGCAGTTGTGCAAGGTTACATTGTCAACCTCAAAACCCAGCGAGTCTGCAACCGCTTGGCGAAAACTCAACGGGCTCTGGCAGCCGATCCACATTTCGCAAAAGCCGTCTTTAACCGAGGCGGTGGCATTCAGTGGTTCCATGCAGGTATGGGCGAGATAAGGAACGCGATAATCTGCCTCTATCACCTCGGCGGCAGATGCCATAGACCCAGCCACATCGCCCTCTGACAGATCGGCTTGGCGATCGACAGCGGCGCTAATATCGCGGTCAAATTGGGCATAAATAGTCTCGCTCGACACGGCATCGTTGTCGGTAGCGCGCCACTCAATATTTAGCGCGTCCATGCCGGTTTTGGCTTGCCAGTAGCCATCGGCAACCACCGCGACGGACTCTGTTGACGAGAAACTGCCGAGCAATGCGCTGACGTCGGCAGCAGGCAATCGAACAACGTCTACAACCCCTTTGATCGAACGGGTTAGGGTGTCGTCAATACGTTCGACGTCACCACCAAAAGTGGGTGCACGCTTGACCGTGGCATAGAGCATGTTGGGCACCCTGACATCGAGCGCAAAAATAGCAGAGCCATCGACTTTGCTCGGCAGGTCGTGCCGTTGCACGTGGCGGCCCATGATCTTAAATTCATCGGGCGTTTTTAAGGTCGGCGATGCGGGGGGTGTCATGGTTGCAGCCGCGGCCGCAAACGCCGAGTAGGGCGCGCTTTGCCCGGTTGCTTTGTGCGTCATCTGGCTGTTGCTGGCGACCACCTCCTCGACCGGTACCTGCCAGGCTTCAGCGGCTGCATTACGCAGCATTTGTTTGACCGCAGCACCTGCAACGCGCATGCCATAGGCACCGGTGGTGCGCACGCTGAGACTGCCGCCGGTAATCTGTAGGTCAAGCGCTTGGGCGGTGCGGATGAGAACGCCATCCACCGTAGGCACCACAAAGTCTGGCATGTCGACGCCAGCCAGCAGCATGCCTTTACCCATCGAGTGGTTGGCAAACTCGCTAATCGCCGGTGCCTCTTCAAATCTGACCAGGTTCCAGTCGGCATCCAGCTCATCAGCAAGCATCTGCGCCAGCGCTGTGCCAGCGCCCTGGCCCATTTCTGAGTGGGGAACGATGGCCGTAACGACATTATTGCTGTCGAGCTTGACCCAGGTATGGAGCAGCGTTTCGCCGTCATCGGTGACGTGTTTGGCCAGTTGGCTGGCGCGATTGCCCGGTCGAATAGCAACCCCGACAACCAGTCCACCGCCGGCGATAACACCGGCGCTAATAAACCCCCGTCGCGTCCACTTACCCACGGGTCACCTCCTTAACAACATCAGCAACAACCGCTGCGGGTTCAAACTGCTGCACCCCAGCTGCGGTCTTGATGGCTTTGCGGATACGGTCATACATACCACAGCGGCAAATATTGCCCGCCATAGCGGCATTAATATCGGCATCTGAAGGCGATGGATTGTTGGCTAAGAGCGCCGCTGCAGACATTAGTTGGCCCGACTGACAGTAGCCGCATTGCGGTACCTGCTCGTCGATCCAAGCCTGTTGCAATGGGTGCAGTTCGTCGGGGCTAGGTGCCAGCCCTTCAATGGTAGAAATGGCCCGCCCCGCGACCGCCGATACCGGCGTAATGCAAGAGCGCGCTGCCACGCCATTAATGTGCACGGTACAGGCCCCGCATTGAGATATGCCGCAGCCAAATTTTGTGCCGGTGAGTTCTAACTGCTCTCGCAATACCCAAAGCAGCGGTGTTGCAGGATCTACCTCGAGTTGTTGTTCTATTCCATTGACGGTTATTACGGTCATTTTTGACTCTCTTATATGGGTGGGGCGTCTGTTATGGGTGGTTCAAATTTAGCGGCTAACGATAAGCGGTGATAGAGCTTATCACCGATGATTGAAACTCTGCGACCCCCTAGTTGCGATCTGCGTCTAGGCGCTGAATGAGCGCGGCCAGGTCTGCGGGGTCATCTACGTCGTCTGCAACATCACCCAGCGCCAGACTTTTCGGCGCCGGGCAGAGGCTCTGCAACAGCTCTTTGGCCCCTTTGTCGCCGTCTAGCTTGGTCAGTGCATCAAAATAGCGCTGTGCAAATATCGCCGGCACACCCAAATGATGGTGGTACTGACTGCAGGCGACCTGCTGACCTTTAAACAGGGCAACCAAGCGCTCAAGGTGTTGACTGTTAATGCGTGGCTGATCGGCGAGTAACACCAACATCGCATCGGCGGTATCTTTGAGGTGGTTGGCACCGACGGCAATCGACCGCCCCAGCCCTTGTTGCCATTCAGGGTTGAGGATAATTTCGGTACCAGAAATATGCCGACGCACGTCATCAGCTCGGCTGCCTAGCACCGTATACACCGCCCCGGCAAAAAGCTCATTGGCCGCGTCTATACAGTGCTGCAACATGGGCTTGCCATTGATTACAGCGAGTTGTTTGGCCGAGCCAAAACGCGAGGCGTCACCGGCAGCCAGAATCAACACGGCGATTTTCATAGCCGCTGGCTGATTGACTGAGCGTCTTTGCGATGAACAACGGCTTGGCACTCGGCGATAATCGACAACGCGATATCTTCGGGTAGCTCGCCGCCTAAACGCAGCCCAGCGGGCCCAGCAATAGGCACCGACAGGGTGTTTTCGTTTAGGCCCGCAAGCGCCAAAACCTGCTTTTTACGCACGATCGGCCCCAACAACCCCAAATATTTCACCGCAGACGATTGCAAGGCAGCCACCGCATCCGCATCCTGTTGCAGGTTATGCGTCATCACTATGGCGGCGTCAAAGTGCTCAAATAAGGGCTCGTCAATCAGGCCCGACGGCGGGCAGCGCAAAATGCGGCTCACGCGCATAAAATGCTCGCGCCGCGCGTTGGCAGCTCGCGGATCACACAGCGTCACCTCCCAGCCTAACGTCGCCGCCAGGCTGGCCAACGGCCGCGCGTCAATGCCCCCGCCAACAATCAGCAAATGCAGTGGCGGCTTAACAGCAGTGACAAGCCAGCGATGGTTGTGCAGTTCGGTGAGCAGAGCATTTTTAGGGCCCAACTGGGCCGACATTGCGCTGAAATTGTGGCTGTCTTGCCGCCAGACATCGGCCTCAGCGATCTCGCCCCGTTCGGTGATTTTTTGCACAAACAGGCAGCGCTGTCGATGCTCCAGAGCATCCAAAATCACCGGCAGTTGTAAATAATGGTTTTCAGCCGTCAGCGGCTGCAGCAAAATATGTAGGGTGCCGCCACAACCAATGCCCAACAAAAACGCCATGTCGTCCTCATCGCTGGCGTCGTAGCAAAGGGTCATTGATCGCTGCGAGCGCATCACCTGAGAGGCTTTTTTTTGTATGTCTGCCTCTAGGCACCCGCCACTCAAAAGACCCAACTGCTCACCTGCATCGTTGAACAGCATCATGGCGCCGGGCGAGCGATAGCTCGGGCCGTCTATTTGATACAGCGTGCCCAGCACCCATTGCTGCCGATCGCGGTGTGGGTACCACTGTTTAAGCTGTTGCGAAAATTGGTTGAACATTCAGATAGTGTAAATGACCCTCTCTTAAAGTCGTTAGTAATAATCGCGCGCCAACAATTTCGACTAGACAGTTATAACAGTTTACGGATAGCAGCTTACGGATAGCAGCTTATGGATAGCAGCTTATGGATAGCAGCTTATGGTTAGCAGTTAACGGATAGCAGTTAACGGATAGCAGTTCACGGATAGCACTAACCGCAGATAGCACAGTCCATCGACAGCACGATTTATCGATAATGCGGTTCAGGGCAATGGATGTCGGTTTTACGGGTGTCGCTGTTATTGTGCGCCAGCACATTTGCCTACTTTTAGGCTCATTTTTGCACATTACGGGGGGTGGTTGTTTGCGCGCCTCACCTGCCGCACCCTGTTGCTAGTGGCGGGCCTGCGTTAGGTTTTTTCGGCAATCATGGCCTGTTGTTGTGTTAACGATGTGTACCTATTGACCAAGGTAAAATCTGGTAGCTTGCTGAACGCCCGGCAAGAGCCTCAGCCGTTGTCGGCCATTGGCAAGCCCCTAGTTTTCTAGAGACTTGATAGCTTATGAACCTAAATCTTTAACGATTTACAATTCTTTTTAAATAGCTTTATTTGGCTAATCGGTGACGGTGTTTGCGTAGTGCGATTCATTTGTTTAGATGCATTACTTCTGGGTCGTGGTGACAGCTATCTTGAGATTTCGATCTTTAATTTAGCGGATAGCTCCGCCACGGTCTAGATCTTTATAGCTATCTTACTCAGCAGTTATTAGCCGGCTGTTGCACACCAACTATAGTTGGTGCGCAATATCGCTGACGGCACTCTGTTACAAACCGCTAAATAACCGCCTTAACAAGGCTAGTGTGGCGATTAATTTAATGGCGAGGTTGTCTGCGTAAGCGCATTTTCCGATAGGTCTTATAGCTCGTTTCTCGGAGCGCAATTGGAATCTGTTTGTGGGTTCAATCTGGATGAGTAGACGTCAGTGTGTTTCATGCAATAAAAGACTGCGTTTTATCTAAACTGGTTTGTTAGCGCAGAATTTTCATAATCGGCACTTTGTCGATGC
>CALGJN010000426.1:0-7569 GCA_937920185.1 uncultured Cellvibrionales bacterium
CTAAACGGTAGCGATGGGCATATCGATGCTGATGTACTAGAGCCACTTCGAGAGGCCATCAATACGCTCGAGTGCTCCGCACAATCGCGCCTCCTCCTCGATGCGCGTGTCAATCAACTGAGCCAGAGCAGCAGTCCACAAATCAATCAAAACGGTATTGCACAGCTCCAACAGTTGGCCCTAGAGAATGAAATATTACTCGGCATTGAATCGCCAAAAGACTGCAGTCAAGAGCGCATGCGCCTGCAGCTTGAGCGCCTTAAAAAGGGTTTGGGAAGCGCCACCAAAAATTCCAATCACCGCGCTATGGTGCTCGAGAGCTTTGCAATATGGGTAACCATTGGGGGCATACCAGAGGCTACACGACAACCTCTCGAAGAGCGACGTGAAAAGATTTTCAAGGCTGTCGGCCTGTAGTAACTCTCTTATAACACGGCAGTAGCGGGTTAGTAACAATGCAGCAGCAAATCGCTCGATCGCGGCCCCGTAAATAGCGCGCCAGTGCAATGAGCGCTCTGAGCCGGTACATGTCGGCGATTGAAATAAACGCGTTCGGATAGCGCGTTTACTCGGCCATTTTTAGCTTAGCACAAAGACTGTATATATATACAGTCTTTGTGCTAAGCTAAGGTGATGAATTACGCTGAACTACACTGCGTTAGCCACTACAGTTTTTTACGCGGTGCTTCGCACCCCGCCGACTTGATCAAAACTGCCAGTGCTCTTGGCTACCGCGCATTGGCTCTAACCGACGAATGCTCTTTAGCCGGTATCGTTAAAGCCCACGTGGCCGCTCAAGAGCATGGTTTACAGCTAATTATCGGCAGTGAATTCAAACTCGATGGTCAACGCCTGATCGCGCTGGTCACCAATCGTCAATCCTATTCCGAGCTCTCGGCACTGATCACTCTAGCGCGCAGGCGTAGCAGCAAGGGTGAGTACAACATCCGGTGGTCCGATCTACAGCACAACCTACGCTCTGGACTGGTCGTTTGGTTACCCTCAGGGCGCACAGATTGCGACAACCTATTAGCACAAAATTTAACTCAGTGGTTTAGTGGACGCCTGTGGATCGGCGTCGAACATCTGCTCAGTGGTCGCGACACAGAAAATTATTGTTATCGACGCAACCTCTCCGCGCTGTGGCAAATCCCCATGGTCGCGTGTGGTGATGTACATATGCACGCCAAGCAATGCCGTGCTCTACAGGATACCCTCACCGCGATTCGCTATAACTGTTCGGTCATGGAGCTCGGAGTACGACGCTTTGCCAATGCCGAGCGACGCCTGCGAAGCTTGCCACACTTAAAAAAACTCTACCCCCCAGCGCTCTTAGCCGAGACTTTGAAAATCGCTCAGCGCTGTCATTTCACGCTCGATGAATTGCGCTATGAATACCCCTCCGAAGTCGTGCCATCACACCTCACGCCCAGCCAACAACTGCGCGATTTGGTCGAGGCTGGCATCCGCATGCGCTGGCCGAATGGAGCCAGTAGCCAAGTACTTACGCAGATCGAATACGAGTTAAAGATCATCGCTGAACTACGCTATGACTGCTATTTTTTAACCGTTCACGATATCGTTGATTTTGCTCGAGGCCGCAATATTCTCTGCCAGGGGCGTGGCTCTGCAGCCAATTCGATCGTCTGTTATTGCTTATTTATCACCGAGGTATCGCCCGACCAAATATCACTGTTATTCGAACGATTCATCTCCAGGGAGCGCAACGAACCACCGGACATCGATGTCGATTTTGAACACGAGCGACGCGAGGAGGTGATTCAATATATCTATAAAAAATATACTCGCGAGCGCGCCGCAATCGCTGCCACTGTGATCACCTATAAACCCCGCAGTGCGGTGCGCGACGTTGGTAAAGCGCTTGGACTCGACGCGCTTTTTATCCAACAACTTAGCAGTTCGATGTCTTGGTGGGAGCGACGTGACGATCTAAAGCAACGTTTTAAAGAGCAACGAATCGACGCCAGTGGCCGCCTGTCGAACTATTTTTTTCGACTGCTACAAGAAATTATCGGCACACCGCGACATCTATCGCAACATGTCGGCGGCTTTATCATCACCGACAGTCCAATCAGCACGCTGGTACCGGTCGAAAATGCCAGTATGCCCGAACGCACTATTATTCAGTGGGACAAGCAAGATATCGAGGCTCTGGGGTTACTGAAAATAGACATTTTGGCGCTCGGCATGCTCTGCGCAATCCGCCGTTGTCTGGCCTTGATCGAAAACCATCAAGGGCAAAAACTGTCCATGCAGTCGATACCCAAGGACGACAAAGCAACCTATGACATGCTCTGCAATGCAGACAGTGTGGGTGTTTTTCAGATCGAATCGCGCGCGCAAATGGCCATGCTGCCACGGTTAAAACCCCGTTGTTTTTACGATCTCGTCATCGAGATCGCCATCGTGCGACCCGGCCCAATACAGGGTGGCATGGTGCATCCCTACCTACGTCGTCGACAGGGCCTAGAAGCGATCGATTATCCCAATCCAGAAATTCAAGCGGTCCTCGAACGCACCTTGGGTATACCCGTGTTTCAGGAACAGGTCATTCGTTTAGCAATGGTCGCCGCCGGTTTTTCTGGCGGCGAGGCCGATCAGTTACGCCGAGCCATGGCCAGTTGGGGTAAAGACAGTCAACTCAGTGGTTTTGAAGATAAACTGATCGAGGGAATGTTGAGCCGTGGTTATTCTATGGACTTTGCACAGCGCCTCTACCAGCAAATTCAAGGCTTTGGTGTATACGGCTTTCCAGAGTCGCACTCGGCGAGCTTTGCACTGCTCGCCTACGTCTCGGCATGGTTAAAATGCCATTATCCAGCGGCCTTTTACTGCGCCTTGCTGAACAGTCAACCGATGGGCTTTTATAGTCCCTCGCAGTTACTCCAGGATGCTCGCCGTCACGGCATTAAGGTCGCGCCGATCGATGTCAATCAAAGTGATTGGCAGCACACTTTAGAGTCTCGCAACGCCCACGAGGAACCGACGCTTAGACTCGGCTTTCGACTGATCAAGGGCCTAGCACAGACCACCGCCGGACAAATCGTAAGCGCTCGCCATGGCCCGGTGAACGGTCAACCGCGGCCATTTTCCAGCATTCAAGATATCGCTCGACGAGGTTCTATCTCGACCACCAACATGACATTGCTCGGCTCTGCTGGAGCCCTCGATGGCCTGACCAGCCATCGTCGCCAAGCCCACTGGCAAATACTCGCCACAGAGGATCGAAGGCCACTGTTAGACACAGCCCCAATAGACCCGACAAACAAAAGCCATTCGCACTGCCTGACGCCAACTAGCCCCCGCTCGACAGACCCAGAGGAGACTCGCTTTACACCACTCGACGAAATACAGCGATTGCGCGCTGACTACAGCAGTACTGGGGTGACGCTGGGCCGTCATCCAATGCAGATTCTAAGGGAGCGATTCCCTCTTTTTGAGCGCTGTAAAAGGCACGCCGATCTCGCCGTACTCGGGCATCGACGTTTTGTGCGTATTGCTGGGATTGTCACCGGTCGCCAACGGCCAGGCACCGCATCCGGGGTCATTTTTCTGACCTTGGAGGATGAAACTGGCAACAGCAACATAGTGGTTTGGAAGAGCGTGCAACAGCGCTGCCGCCAAACGTTGCTAAAAGCCCAGTTACTGATGGTAAAAGGTGTTATCGAAACCGAAGGCAGCGTAGTGCACGTAATCGCGCAACAACTCACCGACTGCAGCGAGCTGCTCTATGAAACCGAAATTCGCTCGCGTGATTTTCATTAACCAGAGGGTATAGCCCTCAGCGAACCAATCGACAACGATCAATCCATAAAAAAACGGCCCTTAGGCCGTTTTTTTATGCTCTTGAGGACTTTTAAACCGCTACCAACCGGTCACTTCCTTCAACCCCTCGCCGATATCAGCAAGGCTACGTACGGTCTTTACGCCGGCGTCCTGAAGCGCTGCAAACTTCTCGTCGGCAGTGCCCTTGCCACCGGAAATGATCGCTCCGGCATGGCCCATACGTTTACCCGGAGGCGCTGTGACGCCGGCAATATAGGACACCACAGGCTTACTGACATGGGCTTTAATGAACGCCGCTGCCTCCTCCTCCGCGGTTCCACCAATTTCGCCGATCATAACAATCGCCTCAGTCTCGGGGTCTTCCTCAAACAGCTGTAAAATATCGATAAAACTAGAGCCCGGTATAGGGTCACCACCAATACCGACGCAGGTCGACTGACCAAAGCCGTAATCGGTCGTCTGCTTGACCGCTTCATAGGTCAAGGTACCCGAACGCGAGACAATACCGACCTTGCCAGGCAGATGAATATGACCCGGCATAATGCCAATTTTGCAGGCTCCTGGGGTGATCACCCCAGGACAGTTGGGACCGACTAAGCGCACGCCCAACTGGTCACAGGCGACCTTGCACTCCAACATATCGAGGGTTGGAATTCCCTCGGTAATGCAGACGATCAATTGAATACCGGCATTCGCCGCTTCGAGAATCGAGTCTTTGCAAAATGGTGCGGGTACATAGATCACCGACGCCTCGGCTGCGGTGGCCGATACAGCCTCGGCAACGGTATTAAAGACCGGCAACCCAAGGTGCACAGAACCGCCCTTTCCGGGAGTCACTCCACCGACCATTTTAGTTCCGTAATCAATCGCCTGTTGCGAGTGAAAGGTGCCCTGACCGCCGGTAAAACCCTGACAAATTACCTTGGTATCACTGTTGATTAAAATCGCCATGCTCAGTTGCCCCCCGCTGCTTTAACCACTTGTTTCGCTGCATCCGACAGACTGGTTGCGGCAATAATATCGAGACCGGATTCGGCCAATTTTTGCGTACCCAGCTCGGCGTTGTTACCCTCGAGGCGCACCACTACTGGAACCTCCACTCCGACTTCTTGAACCGCTCCAATCACGCCATCGGCAATCAGATCGCAACGCACAATACCACCAAAGATATTGATCAACACCGCTTTGACCTTATCGTCTGAAAGGATAATTTTAAACGCCTCAACCACGCGTTCCTTAGTCGCACCGCCCCCTACATCGAGAAAGTTAGCCGGCGATCCACCGTGCAATTGCACGATATCCATGGTGCCCATCGCCAATCCAGCGCCGTTAACCATGCAACCAATGCTGCCATCTAACGCCACATAGTTAAGATCCCATGCCGCGGCATGCGCCTCTCTGGCGTCTTCCTGTGAGGGGTCATGCATCTCTTTGAGTGCCGGTTGACGATACATCGCATTGCTGTCGATAACCAATTTGGCATCCAGACAGTGCATATTACCCTCGCTGGTAATGACCAGTGGGTTGATTTCCAACAGCGCTAAATCGCGCTCCACAAACATCTTTGCCAAACCCATAAAAATACCGACAAACTGTTTGATTTGAACGCCTTCTAAACCGAGTTTAAACGCCAACTCGCGAGCCTGATAGGGCTGTGCTCCGGTCATCGGATCGATCACCGCCTTGAGAATCTTATCCGGTGTTTCTTCGGCGACTTTCTCAATTTCGACACCGCCCTCGGTAGACGCCATAAATACCACCCTGCGGGTCGCGCGATCTACCACCGCGCCGAGGTACAACTCTCTGGCAATATCGGTGCAGGTCTCAACCAATATTCGACTGACGGGTTGACCCGCAGCATCAGTTTGGTAGGTGATCAGGTTCTTGCCCAGCCAGCCGCGTGCAAATTCTTCGATTTCAGCTTTCGATGAGACCAACTTGACCCCACCGGCCTTGCCGCGACCGCCAGCGTGCACCTGAGCTTTTACCACCCAGCGGTCACCGCCAATAATATCGGCGGCGGCAATCGCCTCCTGGACTGTCTCGGCAGCGACGCCTTGAGAGACCGGTAGTCCGTACTCAGCAAATAACTGCTTTCCCTGATATTCGTGCAGGTTCATACTTTAATTCCCGTTAATTGAACGTTAGCGTGGATTCCCGCTGCCCGAGAGGCAGTGGGAGGATGATTTTTGACCGCTCACTTGCGCTTGCGGTTGGCCTTGTGGATGGCATTACCATTGACCGCCAACGCCGCCTCATGGACGGTTTCAGACAGCGTCGGGTGGCCAAATACGGTCATGCCAAGGTCCTCGGCGCTGGAGCCAAACTCCATGGCAATGGCGACCTGTTGCACTAGGTCGGCAGCGCTGGGGCCAACGATGTGACAGCCCAAAATACGATCGCTATCGGCATGAGCAATGATCTTTACCATGCCGTCAGTATCGTTCGCCGCCAGTGCTCTGCCGCTCGCAGCGAACGGGAAGGTGCCAACGTTGTAGGCATCGCCCGACGCCTTGACCTGTTCTTCGGTCAAGCCTACCGAGGCGACTTCCGGATGGGTATAAATGACGTTGGGCACTATATCGTAGTTGATTTGTGCGCTGTGCCCCGCGATCCGTTCGGCGACCATAACGCCTTCTTCGGAGCCCTTGTGGGCAAGCATCGGGCCGCGCACCATATCGCCTACCGCATACACGCCTGGGACGCTGGTTTCGCACTGTTGATTGACCGCAACCGTTCCCCGCTCGTCCAGTTGCACCCCGGAGTCCGGAGCCAAAACCCCATCGATGAAAGGCTTGCGCCCCACGCAGACGATCAATTTGTCAAATATCTCAACCTGCTCAGTGCCATCCTTTGACTGATAGCTAACGTGCACTTTCTTGCCTTTGATCTGAGTACCCACGACCCGCGCACCGAGTCGTATATCCAGTCCTTGCTTGGTAAAAATCTTTTTGGTTTCTCGGGCTATGGCCTTATCCATAATCGCTAAAAAGTCTTCCAGCGCTTCGAGTAACACCACCTCCGAACCCAATCGACCCCAAACAGAACCCAACTCGAGGCCGATAACACCGGCGCCAATCACCCCGAGTCGTTTTGGCACGCTGGCTATTTCTAGAGCGCCGGTCGAGTCTACAATCAACTTATCATCCACTGGCGCGGCCGGAATATCGATCGGCAAAGAACCGGTAGCCAATATCACATGGGCAGCATCCAGTACGCTGACTTTTCCATCGTGATCGGTATATTCGACCTGCCGATTGGCCAACAGTTTACCGGTACCAAAAAGCCCAGACACCCCGTTAGCTTTAAACAGCTGCCCGATGCCGCCGGTCAACTGACCAACAATTTTGTCTTTTCTGGCCATCATTTCGGCGATATCGATTTTCACGGCCGAGGTGCTTATACCGTGAACAGCCAATTCTTCGCGGGTATCGTGATAGCGGTGAGAGCTATCCAATAGCGCCTTGGATGGAATGCAACCGACGTTCAAACAGGTTCCACCATTGATGCCCCGACCGTCGGCGGTACGCCATTTCTCAATACAGGCAACGCTCAATCCCAATTGTGCCGCTCTTATTGCCGCGACATAACCTGCCGGGCCACTACCGATGACAACCACATCATAACTAGACATTTATGTTCCTTATCAATGCTTTATTTTTTAAATCTCAAGTAATATCTTAGCCGGATCTTCGATCAACTCTTTAATCGTAACGAGGAATCGAACCGCTTCTTTACCATCGATCAACCGATGATCATAGG
>CALGJN010000427.1:0-7570 GCA_937920185.1 uncultured Cellvibrionales bacterium
ATTCCTTGACCGCCATCGCCATAAGGTGAGCAGTCGAATGCCGAATAATAAACAACCCCGGGTCGGATCGCTCGGTAATAATCGCCACCGAGGCATCATCGACAATCAGGTGTGCCGCATCGACCTCGACGCCGTCGACCACGCCAGCTATCGCTGCCTTGGCCAATCCAGGCCCGATGTCTGCAGCGATATCAAGGATCGATACAGGATCGGGAAAAGTGCGCTGAGACGCATCGGGAAGAGTGATGATAGGCATAACTGATTCCTTCGTCAGTGGTGGCCCAAACGAGAGGCCACTTGAAGTTTTTTCATGGGGTTGCGGTTGTATTCGCTTTACCGCGGGTATTCTACCTGCTAACCGCAGAGTTACAAGCTGCTAATAACCGCTGTTGTCGCTACAATAACACCCGCGCCTGCGCTAACCGCTCAAACCCACCCGGACGCCATGGATACCGCCAAGTGATAAAAGTATATGTCGACGCCGACGCCTGCCCAAAGCCGATGAAAGAGATTCTATTTCGCCTCGCAGAACGCACTGGGATTGCTGTCATATTCGTCGCCAACCACAATCTAATGACACCGCGTATCCCCTCGGTTCGCTGCGTACAAGTGGGTCAGGGTTTTGACGTCGCAGATGATTTTATCGTCCAACAGGTGCGGCCAGGCGACCTAGTGATTACCGCAGACATTCCCTTGGCTGCCGACATTATAGACTGCGACGCCAGCGCTCTGAATCCCCGCGGTGAACTCTACACCCGCGCCAATGTGCGGGCCCGCCTCAACATGCGCGATTTCTTTGAAACCATGCGCGCCAGCGGCATTCACAGTGGCGGCGCAGCACCGTTGAGTCAGCGCGACCGGATGGATTTTGCCAACGCCCTAGACCGCTACGTTGCGCAACATTATCATCCATCAGACGCCGGTCAATAAGCGTTTTACTTGGGTCGCGGTAAAAGGCCACCCCTTCTCGACACCATTGGGTAACACCACCACCGGAATGCGCAGCCCGTAGGCCGCTTTCAAGTCCGCATCGGCACCGATATCGACCTTGCGCAGCACTAGGTGCTGCTGTTCTATTAGCGGTTGCAACAGTTCCTCCGCGACTTCGCAAAGATGGCAGTTGTGCGCTGTATAAAGGTGTAATTCAGACTGATTCACGACCCACTCCTAGAGCATCATTTGCAGTCACATGGCGATCTATCAATCGCCATTGTCGGTGCTATCATTTTGCTGCTGGTCAACACTCGAGTATCGCAGCAGAGGCCGCCAGTGCAGCACCCCGAACAACAATACACCGATTACATCGCGCCGACCCGCGCGGCCGATCAGCGCCAAGCGTTGATAGACAACCGCCAATTCAGCCAGATGCAGAGCCATGATCACCGACCCCACCGCCATCACACCCACACCCCAATTACCCGGCAGGGGCATCAGGGTGTTGACAATGAACAGGAGCCAAAAAGCCAGCAAACCCGAGCGCATAACAGCAATCACCAAAAACATACACAACCTCCCAGCGAATCATGGTGCGCCAATGCCCCTATTATTGTGCTTGAGCCTGCCTACAACGCCTCTACACTATAGCATAGAGTGGTGTCGGCACCATTCGGCAAAGGGCCTACGAAATAGCTCCGTACAAGGAAAAACTGTGCGACAATTAAAAAAAATTCAAATGACCCAAAAGGCAAGGTGAAGTATGCAAAATACCGATCAAATCCATTTTCAAAGTCGTCTCGAAATCGAATATCTGCAACGCCGGTATGCGCGTGCTACAGACTTATTGGGGCACGCTGACAAGGACTCTATCGACGAGGGAAGGAGAATTTATCACCGTATTTTCACCCCTGACGTCGAGATGACGGTGACTGGCAATAGAATTGATGAACGACAATCCAGTGGTATCGATGGCTGGCTAGACGTGGTCACTAGCGCGCTGGGCCCGCTGGGCCCGACGCAGCATTTAATCGGCACGCAACTGGTCGAGATTGAGACCCTTGCAGTGGACAGCGACAATGCGCTGTCCAGCGGCCGCGCATTGATGCGCAGTTACTTGCAGGCATGGCACGATATGCCCGACGGACAAGTGTGGTTATTTATCGGCACCTATACCTCAGACGTGCGCTTTACCCCGGGCGCCGGTTGGCAGATATGGCGTATGAATCTGCATCGCGAGACCGGCGAACTTCGCCCGATGGGCGCATAAACCAATCCTGTCGTTGGCGGCCGTAGCAATCGGCCGCCAAGTGACGCAGTTGCAGTATGCCGGCAGCGCAGGTTTTGAGCGAAAAAAACTTTGGTCTAATAACGAAAAAAAAGATCTAGCCACCAAGTATCGATTTACCTACCCGTCATACAACGTCGGGTGTGCCGCAGAATAGGTGTGGACAATGGCCAATTGGGCGCTTACTCTGCGATCGATCGATGTGAATTAAGGTAAAAATTAATCATTATCTTCAAAAATAAAAAAAGTATTTATCGCAATGAATAATACCTCAGCCAGTCAAATCTCGCTGTTTCAAGCGCTGCTGCCAGTGGGTTTTTTAGTCGTTTTTTTAGCCACCAACGTGTTTATTTATGGCGACGACGCGCTCGGCGGAGCCCATCAATTTGTGTTGTTGATGTGCGCAGCGATCGCCGGGATTATCGGCTCAAGATTAGAACTCAGCTATCAATCGATGTTGGACGCGGTAGCGCACAACATTCAGTCGATCACCACCGCTCTGCTAATTTTACTGTTCGTTGGATCACTGGCCGGCACCTGGCTTTTGAGTGGGATCATCCCAGCGATGATCTACTATGGCCTGCAGATTATCCACCCAAATATTTTCTTACCCGCGTGCGTTATTTTGTGCGCGTTGGTATCAGTGATGACGGGGAGTAGTTGGTCGACAACCGCGACCGTCGGCATCGCCTTAATTGGCATTGGTAAAGTACTCGGCATCCCAGTCGGCATGGTTGCTGGCGCGGTGATCTCGGGCGCCTACTTTGGCGACAAACTCTCGCCACTCAGCGACACCACTAACCTCGCTCCAGCGATGGCCGGAACTAACCTTTTTGTGCACATCCGCTACATGACATACACCACCGTGCCGACCATCGTCATGACCTTGATAGTCTTTTCGATCATTAGCATGACCCAGTCAGTCAGCGGCACAACCGATGTCGATGCCTTGCTAGCAGACATTGAAGACCGCTTTAATATCAGCCTTTGGCTTTTTCTGGTACCCGCCACGTTGATCACGTTAATCGTCAAAAAAACCCCACCACTGGTCGCGTTGCTGATCGGCACACTTCTCGGCGCTCTGTGCGCAATCATCTATCAACCCAATCTAGTGTTGGAAGTGTCTGGGGCATCGCAACGCACCTTTGCGAGCGCCTATCAGGGAGTCCTCAACGCGATGACCAGCGACATTCGTATTCAAACCAATAATGTTCTGCTCAACGATCTTTTTACGTCGGGTGGTATGCAGGGCATGCTCGGTACAATCTGGCTGGTTATCTGTGCCATGGTATTTGGCGGCGTCATGGATGCCATCGGCGCGCTGCAACGTATCAGTCGCTGGTTATTGAGCATGGCGCAAACCCAATTTCAGCTGATTGCAAGCGCAGTCGCATCCTGTATAACGGTTAACATTACCGTGTCAGACCAATACCTTGCCATACTGTTACCCGGAAAAATGTACCGTCAGCCCTTTAGCGAGCAACAGTTGGCCCCAGAAAATTTGAGTAGAACGCTCGAGGATGCCGGTACGGTAACCTCCGCCTTGGTGCCATGGAATACCTGCGGCGCATACCACTCCGGCGTTTTAGGCGTCGGCGTCGGTGAGTATTTCATCTATGCGATTTTCAACTGGTTGAGTCCCATCGTCACGCTTGCCTATGCGTTTTTAAATATTAAGATAAGGCAACTCATTAAATAGCCTTGGTGGGCCCGACCTGAGCCCTCCTTACGCGTCGATTTACCGCGCCGCGCAGCGCCAATAACACACCCGTTTTTAACCCTACAAAGGCCGCGTAAAATGCGCTCGAGCGCGCCGCAGTACAAGGCTGCACTCGCATCTATACGTTCTTCGAACCAGGCTATTTTCCGGCGCCAACAGCAGCCCTTAAAGCGCTCCTATTAGCCATTTTCCAAATCGACGGAAGCTCCGTTAATGTGCTTTGAAATTGGCTGATTTATGGCAATGTGATTGTGTTATCTGACCATTTTCACTCTTAAAATATGTTTAAACCGATCGAGCGCCCCACCCTTGATCAAACGATATCAACCGTTACAACTCTCAGAGAAGTCTTGAAATGAAAAATATACTATTGCTAGGCGCAGGCAAAATTGGTGCGATTATTACCGAATTGTTAAGTACCTCAAACGATTATCACATCGTCGTTGCCGACATCAATGCGGATAATTTAGCGCGCTTACCAAAAAACAAGCACGTGCAGACATGCCGCATCGACGTGAGCGACAAGCCAGCTCTTTTGAAGGCCATGCAAGACAAATTCGCCGTCTTGAGCGCCATGCCGTTTCAAATTACCCGGCAGATAGCGCTGGCAGCGTCAGAGGCCAACATCCACTACCTTGATCTAACCGAAGATGTCGCAACCACGCAATACGTCAAGCAACTGGCCGAATCCAGCAGCAGCGCGTTTATACCGCAATGTGGGCTCGCACCCGGATTCATCACCATCGCCGCCTACGAGTTGGCAAAAAAATTCGACACCCTACAAAATCTCCACTTGCGCGTAGGGGCGCTACCCACATACCCCTCCAATCAACTCAAGTACAATTTAACCTGGTCTACCGATGGTCTTATTAACGAGTATTGCAATCCCTGCGAGGCTATCGTTGAAGGTCAACTTGTGCAGGTTCCGCCGTTGGAGGAATTGGATAATTTTTCCCTCGACGGCGTCGATTATGAGGCGTTCAACACCTCCGGGGGACTCGGCACCTTGTGCGATACGCTTGCCGGCAAGGTATGTAACCTGAACTACCGCACCGTTCGCTATCCTGGTCATCGAGACATTATGAAAATGTTGTTACAAGACCTACGATTAAAAGATAAACGACCCCTATTAAAGCAAATAATGGAGGAGGCGCTACCGATTACCTATCAGGATGTTGTGCTAGTTTTTGTCAATGCCAGCGGCCATAAAGATGGCCTGCTGGTGCAGGAATCCTACGTTAACAAAATTTATGCAAGGACCATCAATGGTAAGCTATGGAGCGCCATCCAAATCACCACCGCTGCCGGTATTTGCGCTGTTCTCGACCTCCTCGCTACTGGCAAGCTTGCTCAGCAGGGCTTGATAAAACAAGAGGATATCAATTTCGAGGACTTCATCAACAACCGTTTTGGCAACTACTTTAGCGTTGCCACCTAGGAGAGACACAGCATGACTTTATATCCTCTGTTAAAAGCCATGAATATCGCCACAGACGTTCTTGATAATGGCGACCTCGAGGTGCGATCACCGATCGATGGCAGTACCATTGCCAACGTCGCCACCACACCATCAACGCACCTTGACGCCGTGATCGATCAATCGGTATCGGCGTTCAAGCAGTGGCGGCAAGTTCCCGCACCTCGCCGCGGAGAATTGGTGCGCCTGTTTGGCAATAAATTACGCCAGCACAAGCAACCGCTGGGTGAACTGGTCACCATTGAGTGCGGTAAACTCCTGCAAGAGGGCTTGGGCGAAGTTCAAGAGATGATCGACATCTGCGATTTTGCGGTTGGTTTATCTCGACAGCTCTACGGTCTGACGATTGTCTCCGAGCGCCCAGGCCATAAAATGCAAGAACTATGGCAACCCTTGGGTCCAGTGGGTGTCATCTCGGCGTTTAACTTTCCAGTTGCGGTTTGGTCTTGGAATACCGCACTTGCACTGGTCTGTGGTAATTCAGTGATCTGGAAACCGTCAGAAAAATCACCGGTCACCGCGCTCGTCTGCCAGCAGTTATTGCAACAGGCATGCAACGAAATGGGGGATGTCCCCGAGGGTCTGAACCAAGTGGTTATTGGTACCCAAGAAATAGGTTCGGCGCTGGTTAAAGATCGGCGAGTACCGCTGATTAGCGCGACAGGCAGCACCGCGATGGGTCGCGCCGTGGCGCCTCTGGTCGCCGAAAGGTTTGGTCGCAGCATTCTCGAATTGGGCGGCAACAACGCTATTATTCTCGCACCGTCGGCGGATTTAGACATCGCCATTCCGGCCGTGGTATTCGGCGCAGTGGGTACCGCAGGGCAGCGATGCACCTCGACTCGACGTCTATTCGTCCACAAGGACATATACGATACAGTCCTCGACCGGTTAAAGAGAGCCTATACCAAGGTAGCGGTTGGCAACCCGCTCGAATCGACGTCCCTAGTAGGCCCACTGATTGATGAGGACGCCTATCGCGCCATGCAAACCGCATTGAGTAGCGCTCGCCAAGCCGGGGCAAAGGTTCTGGGCGGCGAGCGCGTCGAAGATGCCGCGCATGGCAATGCCTATTATGTTCAGCCGAGTCTAGTCGAAATGCCCGAGGTCAAACAATCCCAGCAACACGAGACCTTTGCACCTATTTTGTACGTCTACCCTTACACAGATCTGTCACAGGCCATCGCCCTGCAAAATGACGTGCCACAAGGCCTGTCATCGGCAATCTTTACCACCGATATCCGTGAGTCGGAACTTTTCACCTCGTCGATAGGCAGTGATTGTGGTATCGCCAACGTCAACATTGGTACCAGCGGCGCCGAAATTGGCGGCGCCTTCGGCGGTGAAAAAGAGACCGGCGGCGGTCGCGAATCGGGGTCTGATGCCTGGAAAGCTTACATGCGACGCATGACTACGACGATTAACTATTCTCGGGAACTGCCTCTTGCGCAGGGGATTGTATTCGATATTGGCGATGACTGAGACGAGCCAATGTCAACTCGGCAGTAGCACTACAGGATGGCGCTCAAAAAAAACAGCCCGCTGAATCGGCAGCGGTCTACGACGGCGACTTGATTGGACATAATCTGGTCGTCGTTTGCGCCATCGACACTTCTTTTATGCGAGCGAGAAATAGACCGCAATTATGCACACACAAGACGATTTTTATCGGCAGTTGAAATCACTGCAACAGCGCTTCGATAGTATGCAACCAGAACTCGAGATATCGGTTAGAGATACCGCGCTCGGCGTCGAGGGTTTTATTGTAGTTTGGAATACCGCAATTTCTCGCCATGGACCCCTGCCCAATTGCGCCAAGGGTGGCACGCGGATTAGACCGGGGTTAACGCTAGCCGAAATCAAAATGCTAGCGCGTAACATGGCGATTAAAAATGCCGCCGCCGGGCTCCCGCTGGGGGGCTGTAAATCGGGCTTGAACGCAGACCCAAATCAGCCCGACTTTGAATCCACCTACCGACGTTTTATACAACTCTGCAAGCCTTATACCCATGAAAATGGGGGGATTTTTGGTGGCTTTGGTTTTGATATCGGGGCCGCACCAGAACATGCCCTATGGGCCTGCGACACGCTTAACTCGCGCCGTTCATTCACCGGCAAAACCGTCGCCATGGGCGGTACAGATTATGACCGC
>CALGJN010000428.1:0-2105 GCA_937920185.1 uncultured Cellvibrionales bacterium
GCGGTCGAGCGTCAAAATCGTCTCGCGGCCACCGCCACCCCGGCGCTGAGTCATGTCCAACAACAACTGCCGGGCAGGCTGCCAATCGTCGCGGTCAGCGACTATGTGCGGGCGTTGCCCGAGATGATCGCAGCCTACGTTGATGGGCGCTTTGTGGCGCTCGGCACCGACGGTTTTGGACGCAGCGATCGGCGCGAAGAACTGCGGGCGTTCTTTGAGGTCGACCGCAACAGCATTGCATTGGCGGCCATCGAGGCACTGGTGCGGGATGGGCATGTCGATATCGAAGTGCAGCGCAAAGCGCTGAAAAAGTTTGCTACTGTGCCCGATTCGCCGCCCCCATGGCAGGTGTAAGCGCACCATAACAGCGGCGCTTGCCGAGGTTGTCAGTACAGTGGTCTGTTGCTATCAGCGCTTTTCTTATAAACTGCCCACAACAGTTTGACGTTATTTGCCATGGGTTTGCGCGATCGGCGGCATCCATGCCAAAGCGCAACTGCAGCACTAGAGCGGGGGGCAAGGGGTTTGGCAGATTCTGGTAATGGCGATGGCAAAGATCGGTGGGGTGGCGATTCAGGACCACCGGATATCGATGAGTTATTCAAAACAATCAAAGATCGCTGGTCGCGCTCTGCTATACGTTTTAACCCGCTGAACCTGCTATACCTGATAGCCGCGCTGCTGGCGTGGACTTTTTTTAGCAATGACACCTTTCAAACCGAGAATTTATCTATGGATTTCCTGTCAGACGTGCCGTTTATGCAATTTATTATTTTAGTCTTTGTGATCGCCCTGCTGCGGTCGATGATCAAGTTTATCCCGCAAAATACCACCTACGTGATCGAGCGGTTCGGGCGCTATCAATCGACCAAAGAGGCGGGCCTAAACGTTATTTTACCTTTTATTGATCGCATCGCAGCGGTTCGCTCACTCAAAGAGCAAGCGGTGGACGTGCCGAGTCAAAATGCGATTACCCGCGACAACATTTCACTGACGGTCGATGGGGTATTGTATTTTCGCGTACTGGATCCGTTTAAAGCCACCTACGGCGTTGACGACTACGTGTTTGCGGTGACCCAGTTGGCGCAGACCACCATGCGCTCGGAGCTCGGCAAGATGGAACTCGACCGAACCTTTGAAGAGCGCGATATGTTGAACACCAACATTGTTTCCGCCATTAACGAAGCGTCTGCGCCTTGGGGTATTCAGGTGTTGCGGTACGAGATCAAAGACATTGTGCCACCGCGCTCGGTGATGGACGCGATGGAGGCGCAAATGAAGGCCGAACGTGTAAAAAGGGCGCAGATACTCGAATCTGAGGGCGACCGTCAGGCGGCGATTAACCGCGCGCAGGGCGAGCAGCAATCGGTAGTGCTGGCGGCCGAGGCCGATCGCGACGAGCAGGTACTGCGGGCAGAGGGTGAGGCCAATGCGATTATTGCCGTGGCCGACGCGAAAGCCGAGGCAATCCGCAAGATTGGTGCAGCGGCGGATACCGAAATGGGTCAAAAGGCCATTCAACTGGATCTTGCCACCAAGGCCATCGAGGCCAAGCATGCCATTGCGCGGGAGTCATCGGTGGTGTTGCTGCCGGACTCTGCCACCGATGCGTCATCGGTGGTGGCGCAGGTTACGTCGATCATTAAAAGCATCAATAACCGGGACTCGTCGTGAACGTCGCGATGCAAGATACCGCCACAATGATGATTGTGGTCGGCGTATTGCTGCTGTTGATCGAGGCCACCGCTTTTGGTTTCTCGCTGGTGATTCTTGCGGCGGTTGGTTTGGCGAGCATCGGCGTCGGTTTGATGATTAAATTTGAGTGGCTAGCAGACTCGCTCCCGGTGGCGCTTGGGGTTACTTCGGTGTTGACCGCGGTGATTTTTGCGGTCGTTTGGCGGCCGTTAAAAAAACTCGGTGCGGCGGTTGACGACAGCGCACCAAGCTCGGATTTGATCGGCTACACATTTCAGCTCGACAACCCATTGACCGCCGACGAGGCCCATATCCACCGCTATTCTGGGATTGACTGGTTACTTGAGTGCGACGAAAACTTGGATGCGGCAACCCTGGTTAAAGTGATTGAGGTAGACGTGGGTAAGTTT
>CALGJN010000429.1:0-9849 GCA_937920185.1 uncultured Cellvibrionales bacterium
CAGCGGCAACCTGCAGATGGCTGAGTGGGTATGAGTTAAAGCTATTTTTAATTCGATCCAAGCCCTCGATCAAGGCTGCTGAGCCGAGCGCGTAACCGATGCGCATTCCAGCCAGCGAGCGCGCTTTAGACAGTGTATGAACAACCAACAGATTGTCGTAATCATCGATCAACGATGCAGCACTGTCGCCGCCAAAATCAATGTAAGCCTCGTCGACCACCACCACCGAATCGCGGTTGCCATCGAGCAATTGAGCGATCTCGTCAAGCGGCAGCAGGCGGCCGGTGGGTGCGTTTGGGTTGGGGAAAATAATACCGCCATTGGCGCGCTGATAATCCTGTGTGCGCAATGAAAAATCATCCGCTAACGGCACCTGCGTGTAGTCGATGCCGTAAAGCTGACAAAACACCGGATAAAAACTGTAACTAATATCTGGGAAGAGTATTGGCAAACGCTGCTTAAAAAAACCATTAAAGGTATGCGCCAGCACCTCATCCGAGCCATTGCCAACAAATACCTCGGAGATATCGCGCTTGAAGTAACTGGCAATGGTCTCCTTCAAGCGCTCTGAACCGGGCGCGGGGTAGAGTCGCAAATCGTCGTTTAACCGCGCTTGAACGGCCTCGAGCGCGCGCGGCGACGGCCCATAGGGGTTTTCGTTGGTGTTGAGCTTTAGCAGATTGTCCAACTGCGGTTGCTCGCCGGGCGTGTAGGGTTGCAAGCCCGCAACAAAATCACTCCAGTAGTTACTCATAATGTTCTTTCCACCCCGCGCTTGCTGCGAGCCATCGGGTTAATTATCACTTGCGATTAATCCAAAATACGGTACTCGGCAGAGCGCGCATGCGCCGTCAACGACTCGCCACGACCGAGTATCGAGGCGAGACGACCGAGCTCCGAAGCACCCCTCGGCGAGCACTGAATCAATGAACTGCGTTTTTGAAAGTCGTAGACCCCCAACGGCGATGAAAACCGCGCTGTCGCCGATGTCGGCAGCACGTGGTTGGGGCCGGCGCAATAGTCGCCGAGCGCCTCGGCAGTATGCCGGCCCATAAAAATAGCCCCGGCATGGCGTATTTTTGGCAGCCAGGTCTCCGGCTGATCAACCGAGAGTTCGAGGTGCTCGGGCGCCAACCGGTTGGACAGCGCCGCAGCCTCATCGGCATCCGCGACCTTAATCAATGCACCGCGATTGGCCAACGCCTTGGCGATGATCTCGCGGCGCTCCATTTGCGGCAACAGACGGGTCATGCTGGCGTGTACGGCGGCGATATAATCGTCGTCCCAACTCAGCAGGATGGATTGCGCCTGCTCGTCGTGCTCTGCCTGAGAAAACAAATCCATAGCAATCCAGTCTGGATCGGTAAGCCCATCGCAGATCACCAAAATCTCGCTCGGCCCGGCGACCATATCGAGGCCGACGGCGCCAAACACCTTGCGCTTGGCAGTCGCCACATAGAGATTACCCGGCCCAACGATTTTATCGACTTTGGGTACTGACTGGGTACCAAAGGCCAGCGCGGCAACCGCCTGGGCGCCGCCGACCGTGATCACCCGATCGACACCAGCGATCGCCGCTGCGGCCAATACCACTGGATTGAGCGTGCCGTCCGGTGCGGGTACCACCATGACGATCTGATCGACGCCGGCGACCCGTGCGGGAATACTGTTCATCAACACCGACGAAGGGTAGCTGGCCTTGCCCCCCGGCACATAGATACCTACGCGCTCCAGCGCGGTGATCTGTTGGCCCAACAGGGTGCCGTCTGGCTCGCTATACTGCCAAGACTGCTGCAACTGGTGGCGGTGATAATCGCGGATGCGCGCCGCCGCAGTCTCCAGAGCACCGCGCATGTCGCCGTCGAGTTCGTCAAGCGCGCGCTGTAGTTCTTTGCCCGGCACCATCAATTGCTCGACGCTCTGACAATCGCGCCGATCAAAGCGGTTGGTGTACTCGAGTAGTGCATCGTCGCCACGGGTTTTTACGCCGTGCAAAATCTCGTCGACGACACGCTCTACTTCGCGATTTTCCTGCTCGTCCCAGGCGGTCAACTGCGCCAGGTTCGCATCGAACGTTGCATCGCTAGAATCCAGCAAATGAATCCCGCACAGCGCGCTCATTGGCATTCCGCCATCGCCGAGCGCAAAGCGCTAAGAATACTGTCGATCTCTGCGAACTTGGTTTTCATCGCCGCACGATTGACAATCACCCGGGAACTGACGTCGGCAATGTGTTCGCGAGTCACCAAACCATTGGCGCGCAAGGTGTTGCCGGTATCGACAATATCAACTATTTCATCGGCCAGATTGAGTATCGGAGCGAGCTCCATAGCACCGTAGAGCTTGATAAATTCGGCTTGGCGACCACGCTGCGCATAGTGCTGTCGCGCGATATTAATGTATTTTGTGGCAACAATAATACGGCCTTTTTTGGGCTGCGCATCGGCCGACACCGCAGTCATCAATCGGCACTTGGCGATGCCCAGATCGATCGGTTCATAATACCCGTCGCCACCCTCCTCGAGCAGGGTGTCCTTGCCCGCCACACCGAGGTCGGCGGCACCAAACTGGACATAGGTCGGGACGTCGACGCCACGCAAAATAAGCAGTCTGACGTGCGCTTGATTGGTGCTAAACACCAGCTTGCGGCTACTAGCGATGTCTTCGCTGGGGACGATATCCGCCCGCCGCAAAAGCGGAAGCGTTTCTTTGAGTATGCGGCCCTTGGTCAGTGCCAATGTGATCTGTGTCATAGTGGTCTATTGCTGGTCTCTATACCGATATACGTTTAATTTTCGCGCCTAGATGGTGAAGTTTTTCTTCTAGGCGCTCATAACCGCGGTCGATGTGATAAATTTCATCGACGCAGGTTTCGCCCTCGGCGGCCATACCGGCTATCACCAAACTGGCAGAAGCGCGAAGATCCGAGGCCATCACCTGTGCACCTTGCAACCGCACCACGCCCTTTACCCGCGCAGTATTGCCGTCAATGCTAATATCTGCTCCCATGCGGCGTAGCTCCTGCACCTGCATTAGACGGTTTTCAAACACCGTCTCCGTGACGATGCCAATCCCCTCTGCGATGGCATTGACCGCCGTCAGTTGGGCTTGCATATCGGTTGGAAATGCCGGGTATGGCGCGGTCGTTAAACTCACCGCCCGTGGCCTGCAACCGCGCATATCCAGCTCAACCCAACCGTCGCCGGTGTCGATACGCGCGCCGGTTTCACGCAGTTTGGCCAACACCGCCTCGAGTGCCGACGGCGCGGCGCCGGTGACCCGCACTCTGCCGCGGGTTGCCGCCGCCGCCGCGAGGTAGGTGCCGATCTCAATCCTGTCCGGCATCACCCGATAGTCTCCCCCAGCCATGCTCGCAACACCCTCGATCGCAATGGTTTGGGTGCCGGCGCCAGTCACCCGAGCACCCCATGCATTGAGGCAATTTGCGAGGTCTAAAATCTCTGGTTCGCGAGCGGCATTTTCCAAAACCGTGGTACCTTCGGCCAGCGCCGCGGCCATCATTAAGTTTTCGGTAGCGCCCACCGATACGGTGCTCATCCGGATGCCACAACCGATCAGTCGACCCGAACGGGTCGCCCGAATGTAACCATCCTCAATGACGATCGTAGCGCCCATCGCCTCCAGCCCTTGCAGATGCAGATCGACCGGGCGACTGCCAATCGCGCAGCCACCGGGAAAGGACACGTTGGCCTCGCCCCAGCGACTCAACATCGGGCCCAACACCAAGATCGAGGCGCGCATTTTTCGCACCAAATCGTATGGCGCCGTAAGGCTATCGAGTCGTCCGGCATCCACCTCTATTCGATGTTGTTGATGCTCACCCACCTCCACTCCCAGCGCTCCGAGCAGTTCGATACTGGTGATCACATCTTGCAAGTGGGGTAAATTGGTTATCGTGGTCGGACCCTCGCACAACAGCGTCGCCGCAAGAATCGGCAGCGCGGCGTTTTTGGACCCAGAGGCGGGTATCTCGCCCTGCAAGCAAGTGCCGCCCTGAATGATCAGCTTTTCCATCGATGTCCTCTAACAGGGTCGCACGCAACCGGCGTAGCCAGAGCCGCGTGCACCACTGATAACTGCGTTTAAGCGCGTCGCTGCCACTCGTCGGGGGTAAATAGTTTCATGTGCACCGCGTGGATTGAGCCACTGGCGATCTGCTCTTTGAGCGCCGCGTAGATTACCTGCTGGCGCTGCACCGGACGCTTGCCGTCAAACACCTCACCTATGGCGCGGATTGCGTAGTGACTGCCATCGCGTTGAACCACAAATTGACAATCTGGCAGGCCTTCTCGGAGGGTACTTTCAACTTCTTCGGGGGACATTAAAATTCCTTATCCAACAGCGCTAAGCGCTCGCAGACGACCAGTTTGCAATCACCACGTCGATATCACCAGCGTTCTTTTTCGCCGACTGAATAAACTGGTTCCTGAGGGTTTTACCCAAATTAATGCCGTTAATCACCACGTTGGTAATCATCCAGCGACCGGTTTTCTTGCGCCGGACGGTGTACGACAGCGGGTACACCTTGTCGGCACCGTGAATTTCTTGCTTGACGACGATTTTACGCTGCGCCTCTTTTAATGGCTGCCGATTGACCACGACAATCTTTTCGTTGTTAAAACTCATCAACCCACGACCGTAGGTCTCTATTAATCCGAGTTGAAAGGCCGCGTTAAATCCACTCCGCTGCTGCGCATTGGCTTTTTTACCGTAGGGGCCCATGACGTTTTTAGCCATGTATGAAAAATCCACGTGGGGCTCGAGTATTGCGGTAATTTGGGCAAAAAACACCTGCTCGTTGGCCGGATACCCGCCCCGATACTGGCTGATCGCATCGACCAGCGCGACGGTCACCTGGTCGACCTGCTGAAATGGATCTAAGTCCGTCGTAACCACTTGAGGAAGCGCATTCAACACGCCGACTTTGGCGTTAGGCAGCGACGCTTTGCCAGCAACCGCAGCCACCTCACCAGCGAGCCCCTCGGCTTTCACAACGGCATCGGCGGTCGTCTGGTGCGCAGCTTCACCCGACTCACTGGGCCGTTCGTCTGCCACCACAGCGCCCGCGCCCGAGCCCAAAAACCAAGCCAACATCAAAACATATCGCATCAAATACTCTCCACAGCAAGACCCTAATTCGGTACAACTCAATCGTCGCGGTTAAAAATAACCGCGACGGAAACAAAAAACAGCTTGTCCTACAGACTTTATATACTAATCACTATACCATTCTGCGGCGTATAAAAAAACTCAACGATCTGCACTCTGGAGACTCAATGATTCCTGTATTACTGCCATCGCTTGCCCTTATAACGGGCATTGTCGGACTACTATTGGGAGCCGATAAATTCGTCGCTGGCGCCGCCGCCGCGGCGCGCAATTTCGGCATCTCCGCGATGGTTATCGGCCTCACGGTGGTCTCCATCGGCACCTCTGCGCCGGAAATCATCGTTTCATTCAATGCCGCTCTCGACGGCGCGGGTGAACTCGCCGTCGGCAATGCGATCGGCTCTAACTTAGCCAACATCGGACTGGTGCTTGGCATTACCGCGCTGATCGCACCGCTACCGGTCAGTCGGCACCTGCTGCGCGAGGAGAGCCCGGTGCTACTGGTTATTACCGCGCTCGCCGGACTCTGCCTCTACGATGGCGCGCTCAACCGCGTAGAGAGCGTGCTACTGGCACTGCTGGTCATACCACTACTGGTTATGGTGGTCAAATACAAGCGCGAACACAGCGATGACAACAGCTCGGAAAGTGACAGCAGTGAAATCCCAGAGCTCAGTTCAAAGGCCGCAGCCCTGTGGTTTTTAGGCGGCCTCATCCTGTTATTAGTGAGCGCTAGAATCACCGTTTGGGGCGCGCGCGAAATCGCTGTTATTTGGGGCATTAGCGACTTAGTCATCGGCCTGACCGTGGTCGCAATTGGCACTAGCCTGCCGGAACTCGCGGCCTCAGTAGTCAGCGCCCTCCGCGGCCACCACGACATTGCGGTCGGCAACGTGTTCGGCTCCAATTTATTTAATCTCATGCTGGTCATGACAACTGCCGGCGCCATCGCGCCAATTGAACTCAGCGCCGAGGTGTTTTTACGCGACTATTTAAGTATGGCGCTGATGACCGTCATGCTGGTGTTGTTTGTTGCCGTGGCGCTGCGCAGGGGTAGCAATGGCGAACGACCCGCCCTAATCTCGCGACCCCTAGGCGCGGTTTTGCTGGCCGGCTATATAGGCTATTATGGTGTTCTGTGGATATCGCTGTCGACGGGTTAATCGCTGCTAATCGCGCAGAGCCGCCACCAACTGGATTGGTGGCGCACTAACTTTTTGATATGAATCAATAGACTACGCCAATGACATCGACGGACTATCGCAGTTCTGCTGCTCGAACCATACGCTTAGAAACCGACGCAATCGCCGCTATGGGCGCGACCATAGATGATCGTTTCGACCGCGCATGCGAACTTCTTTTGGCCTGCAGTGGGCGCGTGGTGGTCACCGGCATGGGCAAATCGGGCCACATTGCTAACAAAATAGCTGCCACCCTCGCCAGTACCGGTACCCCGGCGTTTTTTGTGCACCCGGGCGAAGCCTGCCACGGCGATCTGGGGATGATCACGCGCAACGACGTGGTCATTGCCATCTCTAGCTCCGGTTCAACCGCAGAAATTGTCACCTTGTTGCCCTTGATCAAGCGACTCGGCATCCCCTTGGTTAGCATGACCGGCAATCCCGATTCAGCTCTGGCCGAGGCGGCTACCACCAACCTCAGTATCGAAGTGGCACGCGAGGCATGCCCGCTCAATCTCGCGCCTACCACGAGCACCACGGTGACCCTGGTACTGGGCGATGCGCTCGCCATCGCCCTACTTGAAGCACGCGGCTTCAGCGCCGAAGATTTCGCCTTCTCACACCCCGGCGGCGCCCTCGGCCGCAAGTTGCTCCTGCGGGTGGAAGACATTATGCACAGCGATCACCAAGTACCGCAGGTCATCGCGTCGCAGCCAGTGCGTGACGCACTCGTCGAGATGACAGCAAAAGGCTTTGGCATGACCGCAATAGTTGATGATCAACAGCGCCTAGTCGGGGTGTTTACCGACGGCGATTTGCGTCGAATGGTCGACCAGGGGGTCGACATCGACAGCAGCACTATGCAGCAAGTGATGTCAGTCCAACCAAAAACCGTGGGCGGTGAGATCCTTGCAGCCGAAGCGCTTAAAGTCATGGAAGATCTATCAATTACGGCTTTGTTGGTCGAGAATCACGAGCAGCGCGCAATCGGCGTACTGCATATGCACGATCTTCTTCGCGCCGGAGTGGTCTAAAAATGTCTATCAGTCAGCGCATAATCCAGTCTGTCCCCGCCACCGTCCGCGATGCGGCGGCCAACATTCGACTGTTACTGGTTGACGTCGATGGCGTGCTAACCGACGGTAAACTCTATTACGGCAACGCCGGCGAAGAGTTAAAGGCGTTTAATATCCAAGACGGCCTCGGCATCAAACTGTTAAAAACCGCCGGCATCGAGGTGGGTATTATTACCGGCCGGGTATCAAAATTGCTCGAGCGACGCGCCAAAGAGCTCGGAATGCATCCGGTGATTCAAGGCCGCGAGGACAAATTGCAAGCTCTCGATGAGCTTGGCGATCAATATGCGCGGCACGAAATTGCTTTTGTCGGCGATGATTTGCCAGATATGGCGGTGATTAGTGCGGTCGGCCTCGGGCTTTGCGTCGCCAACGCCAACGCCGCAGTGATCGATTGTGCCGACTGGCAAACCAAGGCCCCGGGCGGTTCTGGCGCGATTCGCGAAGTCGCCGAAATGCTGCTTGCGGCGCAGGGTAAACTCGACGCGCTGCTGGCGGCCTACCGATGATTAAACCGTTCGTACTGATGGCGACTGCGGCAACCATGATCGCAACTTTTTTGTTGATCTGGGATTCGCCACCGGAGTCCTTTTTACGCCAACCCACTGGGCAGGTCGAGCAGGCACCAGTAGCCGACAGTTATATGCATGATGTTCAAATACGTACTTTTTCGGCAAGCGGCGCGCAACAGTTTGCCATCGCTGCCGAGCAGATAGACCTGTTTACCGGCAAACAGGAAGTCTATCTGGTCAAACCGCTGATATCGAGTCGCGAAAATAGCCCCGACCAATTGTCGATTACAGCTAGCCTAGGGGTGCTGGATCGCGCCAAAAATCGCTTTATGCTGAGCGGTGATGTGCGCCTAGAGACCTACCAGCCACCGCGCACCACGGTTCTAACAACCGACCAGTTGAGCTACTTTGGCGATACGGGCTTAGTCGCCAGCGAGGCACTTTTTGAGCTCACCAATCAACAGGCAAGGATTCGCGGCAAGGGTCTGACAGCCGATATACAGAACCGCATCTACCGGTTCGAAGAGCAAGTGAGTGCGGTGTATGACGTTCGCTAAATGCGCTATGGCGCTATTCGCCGGGATCGTGCTATGGCCACTGGCGTCCGCAGCGCAGTCCCTAGACAGTCAAGCGCCGATCGTTATCGACGCGGATAGTGGCGTGCGCAACGAACGTACCGGCGTCACCGAATACATCGGCAACGTCAATATTTCCCAGGGAGATCTATCGATAGCCGCCGACCGCGTGACCATCCTTTATAAAGATAACCAAGTCGCAACGATCCGCTGCGAGGGCGATCCTGCCATCTTTAGGCACCACGTCGACGCCGACAATGACCACTTGGTCGGCATGGCGCAATCGATCGACTACTCGCTCCTAGCACAGACCATCGACCTTACCAGTAATGCATCGCTGTCGCGCAACGGCACCAATCTCAAAGGCGACACCATCCACTACGACTTAAAGAATGAAATATGGCGCGCGCGGGGCAACGATAGCGCCGATCAAAAGCGCATTCAATTGGTGATTCCTCCCTCCGCATCGATCGATCCAGCGACCCCTGTCGAACGCGACGCAACGGATACTCAGCCATGAAAATGTTAGAAGCGCACAACTTGGCAAAGTCATACGCTAAAAGACCGGTGGTCAAAGACGTCTCCCTAACGGTCAACCAAGGCGAAATTGTCGGTTTACTGGGGCCCAATGGCGCCGGCAAGACCACCTGTTTTTATATGCTGATCGGCCTGATTGAGCAGGACAGTGGCCGCATCACTATCGATGGCGAGGACATTGGAACGCTGCCGATGCACGGCCGCGCTCAACGCGGCCTCGGCTATCTCCCCCAAGAGCCGTCAATCTTTCGCAAACTCAGCGTCGAAGACAATATCCTGGCGATATTGGAAACCCGTCGCGACCTCAACCGACAAGACCGTCGGCGGCGGCTCGAGCAACTGATGGAGGAGCTGAACATAAGCCACCTCAGAACAAGCCTTGGCATTAGCCTCTCGGGTGGCGAGCGGCGGCGGGCAGAAATAGCCCGAGCACTGGCCACCGAACCGAAATTTATCCTCCTCGACGAACCCTTCGCTGGCGTCGATCCGATATCGGTGAACGACATAAAAACCATTATCCGCTATCTAAGCCAACGCCAAATTGGCATTTTAATCACTGATCACAACGTCCGAGAAACGCTCGACATCTGCCAGCAAGCTTATATCATGGGCGAGGGGAAGGTCATCGCCAAAGGCTCACCCGAGCATATTCTCGAGGATCAAATCGTCCGCCAAACCTACCTTGGCGAACATTTCAGCTTATAGCCGCTGACTGCCCCTATAACAATGCGAGGATTGCCAACGCTCTACGCCGGCTCCCCGCATAACTGGATACCCAAGCAATCCAGCACCCCCCCCTCGACATGCCACGCACTAACAATGACCGGCAACTGATGCC
>CALGJN010000430.1:0-2262 GCA_937920185.1 uncultured Cellvibrionales bacterium
ATGCTTTCCCGCGGTCGTCGCGCTCTACATAAATAGCGTCTGTAATACCCTCTTCTCGGCAGTGATCGGCAAATACCCAACCAAAGTCGTAACTGCCCATATGCAGGCTAAAGCTCACATCGGCAATATTATCCAACGCGTTAGTCGACAGGCATGTGCACGGCAATTTTAGCTTATCGGCAATACTTTGCATTTCAGCCTGAAGACGGCTCTCTTCGAGGCGGTATCTGGCGTTGCCGAGGGACCACTGAATCTGCGCTTTGGGGCTGGTGAATATGTCCATTATTGGTTCCGAATAATCCTTGGTGTGATCAACATCACCGTCTCTTTGTTGATTTGCGTGCCGCCAATTTCACCACCGAGCAAGACTGTCCCCGCCGTGCTGTTGTCGCTGTACTCACGCTCTTGTAGGCTACTGCCGCTGATCAATAACGTCTGGCCGTCATCGACGGAAAATTTCAAAAATAGATCGGAGGTCGAAGTTTCGGGCGTCTCGATTGTGCGCCCACCGCTCTCGATAGTGCGCAGTCCTAAACCGCGGGTATAGGTTGAGGATAATTGGATAATGACCTTGTCGTCGGCAGTCGACGGCAGCATATAAAAAGCTTGCCCGGATTTGAGAATGCCTGGGATCAGGTTATCCGACGAGCCGACGTTGGCCGTCGATGTACTGCCGGATTGTGCCAGGTAGCCAATGTCGCCGCCGTCGGCGATCCGTGAAACTTGGTTGTTCAGACTGATGATTTTGTGGGATCGTAACTTAGACACCGCGCCAAATTTATTCAATACTTTGATCAGCGCGCTGGCGCCGCGATAGCGACCGGTCTGTTGTTGGTAGCCGATATAGGTCGGCGGTAAATCACTCGACCCTAGCGCGTTAAAGCCCTGGGTAATGTCCACCAAACCTCCGAGAGCCAGCTCCCGATTGACCACGTTCCAATCGATACCTCGAATTTCGCTGGATTCGCTGGAGTACTCGATGATTTGAATATCCACCGACACCATCTGCGAGATCTTGGCGTTTTCACGCGCAATAAACGCGCCAATGGCATCTACATGGTCTGGGTAATCCTTGACCAAAACAGTAGACGTCGATTGGCTGATAACATATTGGGCGCCGGCATCCTGGCTTTGTAACAACTCGATACTCTTTGCTAAATCCTGCCAAAGCGATAGGTCTTTGGTGGAAAAGCTGAGGTATTCGCTGGAGTCATCATAACCAGTATCCGTGGTCATTGTTGCCAAGCCAGAATCGCCTCTACCTCCCTGAGTTTTATCAGACCCGCTTTCACCGTCGCTACCGAACATGTAGTTCGTTTCACCAGCGATAAAAGCGATGTTAAATTCGGCCGTCTTAAACTTACTCCAGGTGACCAAATCGCCCATCACCGTATAGCTGTATTTAGTCGCAAAGCTGATTTTGTCGAGTAGCTCACCGATCGACCCATCATGTGCCAAACTGAGGGCGCTCGTTGTATCGATCTGATCCAAATAGCGCACGTTGATCGCCTGCAAAGCAAAGATATCGCGCATGATTTCGGCCAGTGTGTAATCGATATAGGCGGCTTCAACCTGATCAAAGAACCACTGCGGTTTGTCACGATTTTCTTCGAGTAGCGCCGGCACATAAAAAACATCGCTGTAGCTAATTTGGCTGAATTCTGGCGGGCTGGGTAGGTGCTGATAGGCATCGTCGATGCTCTTTTGGCCCTCGGTTTTTACTTTTTCGAGAGTCGCCAACTGATGCGCGCAACCTGACAATAGCACCGCCGCCAAAGTCACCGCACACAACCGGGAAACACCACGCTCGGCAAATGATAGCGCTGCGAGTATCGGGCGCTTGGTTGCGAGCGACATCTTTTTAAGCAGTATTTTTTTAAGTGCCCTTACTTGCAACAACTTGGCTTGCAGAGACTTAGCATGCAGAGACTTAGCTTGCAGAGACTTAGCTTGCAGAGACTCAGTAAGCTGCAACTTTGTCGTTGCTAACCTTTTTGCTAGTAACTTAGCTTTTAGCCATTGGCCCTTCCATGACCCGATAGTCAGTAAATATAAAGTCATGATGTCGATACTCGCGATTTAATGATGACGGCGCCATTGCCGGTAAAGGTAGCAGTCAGACCATAGGCTTTTAAAATGGCATTCAGCACGTGATCCAACGATGCACCGGTGACCGTGTAGGTGTTGGGCCACAAGAAGTTATCGCTCGCGTCCCACTGGATGTCCTCGCGACCATCGATCATAGGATGATTGTATAAAAGT
>CALGJN010000431.1:0-2191 GCA_937920185.1 uncultured Cellvibrionales bacterium
TCAGGCCTTGATCGCGCCGAATTTGCGTCAGTCTTTTACCAAATTTTTCTTTTAACCCTGCCAAAGTCAACTCCTAGCCCTAACGAAAGGAACCCCATGTTGCTATGCGGCTCAACGTAATCATATAGATGCTAAACAAGTGGTCGGATATAGAAAACGAAGTGCATCTTCGACTTTCCAATATTATCGCTTTTAATCGACTAACAGCCTCAGATTACCGCATCGTACTTTATATTCATAGATGCATATTCATGTTTTTGAAAAAAGTTCAAATAGCACCCAAATGACTATTGCTTATATATTTAACTTATATTAATTAATAAGTTACAATTTTTATCGTCTATACCACTTTTAAAATGGTCAATAAAAGGTCGATAAATATGTCAGTTTCTCATCACAAAGTCTATTAATAATTAAATAATCACTGCCGTTGCGAGCAACAGTCATTGCTCAAAGAAATCGATCAAACAGCCATTTCTTTCTCTGCGAACAAAGCGGTAAACTGTTGAGGTGAATATTAGCCACTGAATGGATCCATACAAAAATGCAATTATGGCAGCACAATTTTCTCGCTCGCAATCAGTTAGGTAGTGCCTATCTCTCTCGAGCGAATCAGTGGTTTGACCCATTAATCGAAACTTGCGCGCGCTCGTCAATCAGCACCGACAAAGCGTTTATTTTCGGTATCAATGGAACCCAAGGCTCCGGAAAATCGACTCTGGCTGACTATCTGTGCGAGCTAGTCAAAGTACAGTTAGGATTGACTGCCGTCGCATTATCGCTGGATGATTTTTATCTAACCCAACAGCAGCGCCGACAACTTGGCGCACGGGTTCATCCGCTTCTGGCGACCCGCGGCGTGCCGGGCACCCATGATGTGCCACTGGCCATACGGACAATAGATCAACTTTCTAGCGGGCATGGCGAACTTCAACTACCTCGCTTTGATAAGCGCAACGACGACCGCTTTGCGGGCCAACAACTCACCACGATCGCCGCTCCCGTCGATGTGATCATACTCGAAGGTTGGTGTCTGGGCGCACGGCCACAATCGGCGATTGAACTGCAGTCGCCGATCAATCGACTAGAACGCGACCAGGACGCCGCCGGGATCTGGCGCGCTTATGTCAACAACGCGTTAGCCGAACACTATCAAGAATTATTTAAGCGCGTTGATTGCTGGATCATGTTGCGTGCACCCTCGTTTAAACAGGTCCATCAGTGGCGCTTAGAGCAAGAGCTCAAACTCGCCGACACGCTAGACGAGAGCGACAAGAAAAACGCTTCCAGCATTATGAATAACCAGCAAATAGCTCATTTTATTTTGCATTATCAAAGGATAACTGAGGTTCTATTGCGCGACCTTCCAGCCTCCGTCGATCATCTGTTTCAGCTCGACGAAGCGCGTGAGATCATAGAGTATCGAGCGCAGCAGCCAAATCGTTATTAATATCATCGAGCGTATCAATACCCACAGAGAGCCTCACTAGACCATCGACGATAGCAATTTTGTGGCGCACCGATCGCGGCACCGAGGCATGGGGCATAATCGCCGGATGCTCGATTAGACTCTCGACACCACCGAGACTCGTGGCCAGAGGAAAGCTCTGGGTTCGCTCGAGTAATTGGTTTGCAGACTCCAGGCCACCGCGAACAACCACGCTAATCATTGCCCCAAATCCAGCCATCTGACAACCAACCAACGGGTGTTGAGAATGGCTCTCGAGCCCCGGGTAGTAGACTCGCTCAATCCCCCAGTGCTTTTCAAGAAACTCTGCCACAGGTCGAGCATTCAGGCAGTGGTGCTGCGTGCGAAACGGTAACCTCTTTACACCCCTGAGCACCAAAAAACTATCCAATGGACTCAAAATGGGGCCGATGGCAGTCGATAAGTAAGTCATCGCCTAAGCTGAGTGTTGCCGTTGACTCGCGCATACCACGATGCCGCCGACGACATCAGAATGACCGTTGAGATACTTGGTCACCGCGTGCACCAGCAGATCAAATCCGAACGCTAATGGCTATTGAACGAATGGTTAATAAAAGGTGTTATCGCACACCGCAATCAGGTTATGTCGCTTCGCAAACGTCGCGACCACCTCGAGATCGACCAACTTTGACACTGGGTTGGTCGGCGCCTCTAGCCAAATCATTTTCGTATTAGGCTGCAATGATGCCGCTAATTGATCGC
>CALGJN010000432.1:0-11427 GCA_937920185.1 uncultured Cellvibrionales bacterium
GCTATCGATGGCAGCAAACCTCGGGCGCCAGCGTGACGCTGCAGCAGGCCGATTCTGCCAACGCGCAATTTACCGCGCCGAACACTTTTGGGACACTGGTGTTCCAGCTGACCGTCACCGACATGAACGATGCCGATGCCACTGATACGGTGTCGATCGCAGCCCACCAGGACCCAGTAGTCGATGCTGGCAGCGATATCAGCGCGGCCAGCGGCAACGTCGTCAGACTGCAGGGTTCGGCATCCGCATCCGGTACTGGAGAGCTCAATTATCAATGGCAGCAGACCTCCGGCACAACGATGACGCTGCAACAGGCCGATTCTGCCAACGCCCAATTTACCGCACCTAGTGCTTCTGGGACGCTGGTTTTCCAACTGACCGTCACCGACGATGCCGGTGCCAGCAGCTCTGATACGGTGTCGGTGACCGTTCAAGCGCCGGCACCACGCAGAGGTGGTGGCGGGGCACCGGGTTATCTGTTGTTATTAACGCTGGCGCTGTATTTGACGCGCCGTCGAGCGAATGGTGAAAGGCCACGCTATGCCTCGACCGAGCGCAAGCATTAACGAACCGGCAATGGCTACGCGCCAACGCCAGCGCGGATACCTGCACTGTGCTGTCGCTGTGACGGCGCTCGGTTGCCTAGGCTTTTTTGGCGATACGCTCAACCCAGCGCTTGAGTACAACCGAGCGGCGGTTGCGTCGGGACAGTGGTGGCGTCTACTCAGCGGCCACCTAGTGCACCTCAACATTGTGCACAGCGCGCTGAACGTCATTGGCGTCGTTTTGTGTGTTTTAGTATTTGGCGCACCACGCGCTAGTTTCAGCGGCCTTTTAGGGCTGCTTGCCGTGTTCCTATTTACCGGCTTGGGGCTGTGGTTTTTGTCGCCCGAGGTGGAATACTACCTCGGTTTTTCTGGCGTGCTACACGGTATCTTGGCGTATGCTTTGACGAGTACCGTCAATCGGCCCTGGCATGCCCTCGGACTACTTGGTGTGGCGATCAAATTAGCCTACGAACAACTGAGTCATTTCAATCCGCTGTACCTACAAGCATGGATTGGCGATGCGGTAGTGGTCGATGCCCATCTCTATGGCGCGCTGTCTGGCGCGCTGTTAGCCTGTGTAGGCTATAGCCTCAAGCGTAAATAGACCAACAAAAAGAGCGCCATTTTGAGGTCGGACTCGCGTCACTCTAAAGAAAGGATATCGATTCAACTAAGCACTTAGATCCAATCGCGCCCATAGCTTCCACAATACTAAATAGGCGAACACCAAGTCTCTCAATATCGACGGAGTGGGGTAAATTAGCACTATCTGTGAGTGCTGCCTATGGGAAATATAACATTACCCCGAGGGCTATCTGACCTACAAGTGAGACAAAAAAGCAGCGGAGGCGATCTTTTGATGCGCCTTGGTCGGCATGTCGCTGCAGGTCAGAGGGATCGGATCGGGGACTTATTTTATCCAACGCCGATGATCCTAGCTGCTGATCTCAAGGGCTCGAGCAGCCCTGTCTTCGGCACCCTGAATCGGGCTTTATTTCACGTCGACAACAGGAGCCGTCACAACGGGTCAAAGCCCATCGACGCCGTCTATAGCAAGCTAATGATCGTGACGGGCAACGTGGGTTTGATGACGAATGTCCTTACCTTTAACCACAAAGACAATCTGTTCGCAGAGGTTTTTAGCGTGATCACCGACCCTTTCCAACGACCGAATAACCCACAGTATATTGATCACGCGGCCAATGCTCCTGGGGTCCTCCATCATGTAGGTGACCAGTTCACGCAGCGCCGTCTTGTAATCCAAATCTATTTGCTGGTCTTCGTTAAGGGTGCGCATCGCCGCCTCAACATCAAACCGAGCAAAAGCATCGAGCGCGTTAGCCAGCATAGATATCACCGACTTGCCAAGATGCCTAACCTCGGTATAGCCCTTCGATGGCCCTTCCTGCTCGGCGAGGATAATCGCATGGTTGGCAATTTTTTTGGCTTCGTCGCCAATTCTTTCAAGGTCGTTGACCGCCTTACTGACCATCATGATCAATCGCAGATCGGTTGCCGCAGGTTGCCGTCGCGCGATGATCAAGATACAGGCCTCGTCGATATCTCGCTCCATTTCGTCGACTTGACGCTCCTGCCTGATCACCTGTTCGGCCATTGCGCTATCGATTTCAGCGACCGATTTAATGGCGTTCTGCAACTGCTGCTCGACCTTGCCACCCATCTCCATCAAGCGCGTACGAATTTCTTCCAACTCGCCGTCAAACTGGGTCACGATGTGATTTTCAAAGGTCAATTTTGTCATAATTTTCGTCCGTCTAGCCAAACCGGCCAGTAATGTAAGATTCTGTCAGCGCATGTTCAGGCATGGTAAAAACCTGCTCGGTCGGATTGACCTCGATCAGCTGACCTAGGTGAAAGTAAGCCGTTCGCTGCGACACCCGCGCGGCTTGCTGCATGCTGTGGGTGACGATAGCAATGGTGAAATTTTGGCTCAATTCTTCTATTAATTCCTCGATTCGTGCGGTGGCAATCGGGTCGAGTGCCGAACAGGGTTCATCCATCAAGATCACCTCGGGACTAACGGCGATCGCCCTGGCAATACACAGCCGCTGCTGCTGGCCTCCCGACAAACCAGTTCCGGCTTGATAAAGGCGATCTTTGACCTCGTCCCACAGGCTTGCACGCCGCAAACTGCGTTCGACAATCTCATCAAGATCGACACGGGTATCGGCGAGTCCGTGTATTTTTGGGCCGTAGGCAACGTTGTCATAGATAGATTTTGGGAATGGATTTGGTTTTTGAAAAACCATGCCGACGCGAGCGCGCAACTCCACCACGTCGAGTTTTGGTGAGTATAGGTCTTGGCCATCCATGCGAATATCGCCCTCTACACGGCAGCCATCGACGGTGTCATTCATGCGGTTCAAGGCGCGTAAAAAAGTCGATTTCCCACAGCCCGAGGGACCGATCATTGCGATCACTTCATTTTTTCCAATATCAACGCTGACATCAAATATTGCTTGCTTGTCGCCATAGTAAACGTTTACATTTTTAATCGACATCTTGGCATTTTCGACTTCGAAACTACCCACAGTAGCGTGCTCAGCGGCGAGTTCAAAAGGGCTAACGTGAGTGCCTTCAGTGGGTTTTTTAACCGCGTCCATCGCCATATTATCAGTCCCTAGAGTCGCTGTTGTATTCATCGGTCAGTCCCCTGCTACCAGCGTCGTTCGAGGCGTTTTCGAAGCCAAACAGCCGATATATTCATAAGTATTAAAAAACTCAACAGCACCATGATAGCGGCTGAAGTCTTTTCTATAAAGGCTCTCTCGGGGCTGTCCGCCCAGAGAAAAATCTGTACCGGCAACACCGTGGCTGGATCGGTAAAGCCACCGGGTATGTCGGCGATGAACGCGACCATACCGATCATCAGTAGCGGAGCGGTCTCGCCAAGTGCTCGCGCCATGCCGATAATAGCTCCGGTCAGCATGCCCGGCAGGGCCAGTGGCAAGACGTGGTGCAGCACCATCTGGTTGCGCGAGGCACCCATGCCCAGCGCCGCTTCGCGAATCGATGGCGGTACCGAGGTGATCGCCGCGCGGCTAGTAATAATGATGGTTGGAAGAGTCATAACCGCAAGCACCAGCCCGCCAATCACCGGGATCGAGCGTGGAATATGAAAGAAATTAATAAAGATCGCCAGTCCCAACAGACCAAATATTATCGATGGCACCGCCGCCAAATTGTTGATATTGACCTCAATAAATTCAGTCCAACGGTTTTTCGGCGCGAACTCTTCGAGATAGATAGCTGCGGCGATACCAATTGGAAATGATAGGATCAACGTCAACACCAACGTCAGCATAGAGCCGATCATCGCGCCCCTAATACCGGCCTGCTCTGGCTCTCGTGAATCACCGCGATTAAAAAAGTTGGCGTTAAAGCGCAATTCCATACGCTGGGTATCGATCAGTTGCTGCAACCATTCAACTTGGTTATCTACCAACCGAGCGGTATAGGGGTCGCCGTCCAGCCAGCCCTTAAAATAGGTATCAATATCGTCGTCGGCCAACAGCCAAACTGATTCGCTCTGACCCAACAGCCTGGGGTTGGCCAACAGGCGCTCGCGCAGATCATAACCGGCGCCATTGCTAACCAGCGCATACAATTTACGCTTGTCGGCGCGCTTGCGAACATCCGGAAACTCGGCTCTAAGGGCAGATTTATACAGTGCTCCCCAATCAGCGACGATCAATTGCTTCTGGTCGGCGAAATTATCGATGTCCAACAGCTCTTGGTCATAGGTCACTTCGAGCTGCATGTAAGTCGCAGAAAAGGCGCCCTTACCCTTAAAAATGATATCCAAAAATAGCGCCAACACCGCGAGTAGGCCGAGGGTCACCGCGACAATACCGCACCATCGAAAGGCCTTCTCTGCACGGTAGCGCCAGACCAAAGAGTCTTGGATTTTTTTTAAATTTTTGCTCGAGTTACTCATACTGCTCCCGGAAGCGTTTTACCACTTGCAGTGCCACTATATTGAGTATCAATGTGACAATAAACAACATCAATCCAAGGGCGAATGCCGCCAGTGTTTTGGGGCTATCAAACTCCTGATCTCCGGTTAACAAGGTGACGATTTGCACCGTTACCGTGGTCACAGAATCGAGCGGATTAAAGGTCAAGTTGGCCGCCATACCCGACGCCATCACGACGATCATAGTCTCGCCAATGGCTCTCGATACGGCCAGCATGATACCGGCGACGATGCCCGGTAAAGCTGCCGGAATGACCACCCGCCGGATCGTCTCGGAGTGCGTTGCACCCATCGCCAAAGAGCCGTCGCGCATCGCCTGTGGCACCGCAGAAATAACGTCATCGGCCAGCGATGAAATAAACGGTATGATCATCACCCCCATTACCGCGCCCGCGGCCAAGGCGCTTTCAGAAGAGACCGACAGGCCCCATCCCTCACCGACATCGCGAATATAAGGCGCTACGGTGAGCGCCGCAAAGAAGCCGTAGACAACCGTGGGGATGCCCGCCAAAATTTCCAGCGCCGGCTTGGCGTAGGCGCGTACTGATCGGTTGGCGTATTCCGCCAAATAAATCGCCGACATCAACCCGATGGGCACGGCAATGAACATCGCCACCACCGATACCAGCAAGGTACCAGCAAATAGGGGCACGGCGCCAAAACTGCCCGACGAACCCACCTGATCGGCACGAATCGCAGTCTGTGGGCTCCAGTCGAGGCCCAATACAAAATCCGCGACCGGCACCGACTTGAAAAACTGCAACGACTCAAAGAGCACCGACAACACAATACCGAGGGTGGTAAAGATTGCCAGACACGCACAGGCAAACAGCGCATATTGGACGACTTTCTCAACCCTTTGCCGGGCCCTAAAGTTCGCCGATACGGCCGCGCGCCCCCATATCAGACCGACCATCGCGAGCGCAAGCACTGCCACCGCCATTATCCAACTGGACAATTGGGTGAGATCGCGAAGTTGCTGCGCAGCATCGAGAAGGAAATCCGGTTGGCCGGCGCTCGGCAACACACCGATCGACAAATTGCTAATCTTGTTGGCCAGCAGAGTATATTCAACCGAATCGCTGGGGAGTTCGGCGCTCGGCAACGATTCCATCACCACACCGGTCACCACCGAGCCATCGGCAACCACCCAAATGCACAGCAGCAAGAGTGCCGGCAGACCACACCACAACGCCGTGTAGTAGCCATAGTAGTTGGGTAGTGAGTGTAAATCGCGAATCCCGCGCAAGTCTTTTGCGAGTGCTAGCGAGCGCCCTCTACCCAGATAAAAACCTAGGGTTGCCAAGCCCATCAACAAGAAAAAAACATTACTCGCTTGCATGGAGAATAATCAAACCTCGTATCATCGGCACATCAGGGCAAACACAGGGCGCCACTGTGACAACTTCTGCCGGTTATTTCAATGCCTCATCTCCAGTCATCGACACCAGCGCTCGGATATTTTTCGCAGTGGCCTTGCGCTGCGCGGTCGGCAGCGGGATCATACCCTTATCGGCTAGATAACCTTCTTCGCCCCAGGCTTTTTCGCTGGTGAATTCGTTGATAAAATCTTGAATACCCGGAACCACACCGACGTGCGCCTTTTTAACATAGAAATACAGTGGCCGCGAGATCGGATACGACTTATCGGCAATTGATTCAAAATCGGGCCCCACCGACTCAATACTCGCGCCGTGCACAGTATCGGCATTTTGATCGAGAAAACTAAACCCAAAAATGCCCAGAGCGCGCGGATTAGCCTGCAATTTTTGCACGATCAGGTTGTCGTTTTCGCCAGCCTCAATGTACAGGCCATCTTCGCGGATGGTGTGGCATATCGCTTTAAAATCTTGCTTATCCGACTTTTTCATCGCCGCCAACCATGGGGTTTTTTTACATCCCCCCTCCATCGCAAGCTCGACGAAGGCATCGCGGGTGCCGGAGGTTGGCGGTGGGCCCAAGACCTCGATAGGATCATCTGGCAGGCTGGGATTGACCTGCTGCCAAGTGGTGTAAGGGTTTTCAATTAATTCGCCGTCGCGGGCTCCCGGAACACGCGCAGCCAATGCGAGAAAAATGTCTTGGCGCGATAGGTTCATGACCGGAACATTGATCGAATTAGCCAAGATAATGCCGTCAAATCCAACCTGAACCTCGATAATTTCCTCGACGCCATTGCGCTGACACTGCGCGAATTCCGACAGCTTCATACGCCGGGACGAATTGGTTATGTCCGGGAAATTAGTGCCCACGCCCGAGCAAAACAGCTTCATACCGCCACCGGACCCGGTCGATTCAATCTTAGGTGTCGGCTTACCGCTGCTGCGCCCGTAGCGCTCGGCAACAACCGTTGAAAATGGGTAGACGGTCGAAGACCCGACGACCTCAATTGTCTCGCGCGCAGAGACCTCGCTGCCAACAACCATGCAAAGACTCACCGTCACAACGTGAAACCATTTGTAATCGAACATATCACTCTCCATTTATTCGTACTAACAAAATTCCCGAAACTTCGAGATCAGCTTTAACGCGCACTATATGGAAAATATATGACAATTAAATGACAGCTCGGGTATTTGTCATATATTTGTCATATTTTTAAAATATATTGCCAGCGTGGTTCGAGACCAAAGCAAGATGTTGCAAGACCCGAACATTGCGGGACATCAATTTACTTCGAAGCACGCACGCATTTTGCCATCACCGGATGGCTTCACATTTAAGGAGTTCAAATGAACCTAAAAAAAGTCAGCAATGCCCCTTTAATCGCAACCTTGCTGTTGAGCCTTGCTGGCAATGCGTCGGCCAGCGCAATAGACGATCTTGTGCAGACGCTAATCACTAAGGGAATCTTAACAGAGGCCGAGGGCGCACTGCTATTGCAGCGCCGAGAGAATGCACCATCGGCGATCTCCGAGAGTGTCGTCCCACAACAGACCGCCCGCGTCGAAGTCGGCAAAAAGGGTTTGGTTGTTAAAAGTCATGACGACAGTTACTCGATGGCAATCGGTGGACGCTTGCACGCCGAACTGATGAGCCACAGCAATGATCAAGATTTGACAAAATCTGCAACCGACGGAACCGATATCCGGCGTGCGCGCATCTACCTCAAAGGCCGCGCGAACACCGATTGGAAATACGCCATAGAAGCTGATCTGGCTGGCAACAAAGTCAGCATGAAAGACGTCTTTTTGGTGTATACGGGGATTGAGAACTGGGACTTCACCGTTGGCGCGCAGAAACATGCCCTGAGTATGGAAGTGCAAGAGAGTTCCAACGATATCATGTTTACCGAACGCGGTATGACCGTGGCCCTCAGCACGCCCTATTTCGACCGCGCGCTGGGCATCAACGCCAAGCGCTACGCGCGCAACTGGAACATTCAGGCCGGTCTGTACGGCGATCAGTTTTCGCCTGAGTCCTCTGGCGACAACGATGAAGGCTACGGTATCGCAGCGCGCGGGAGTTGGGCGCTGATCAATCAAAAAGACCGAGTATTTCACATCGGCGCTAGCTACGGGCTGCGTTCGACAGACAACAACAATGCCACCAATGGCAAATCAGATTTTAAGTATGAAACGACCAATGGCTCAAACTTAAAATTACTCGATACACCGAGCATAGATGGCCTCGATAAGATCACTATCAACTCGCTGGAATTGGCAGCTATGCGGGGGCGGTTTTCCTTTCAGAGCGAATTTACCCAAGCCAGTGCGCAACGCGATATGGCAACTGATTTAGATTTTAGCGCCTGGTACCTGCAAGCGGGCTATACCCTAACCGGTGAATCGCGCAGCTATAAAGGCTCGGACGGTGAATTTAAACGCTTGAAACCCGCGACCGAGTTCAGCCTCGAAAAAGGCACCTGGGGCGCTTGGGAGGTAGCCGCGCGACTCGACCACCTCGACCTCGATGACGGACCTGCGACCTCTGGCGGGTCCGGCGATCGCTACACGCTGGCACTCAACTGGTATGTCAATTATAACGTCCGAGTGATGGCCGATTACTCGCGGGTCTACAACCTCGATAACGGCCCAGTAACGCGTTTAAACGGCGCCGACGCTGACAACATAGACACCTTTACTCTGCGAACACAGTGGGCGTTTTAATACCCGCCGATAAGCAAAACTGAAGGCGTGGTACCCGCCCAGATCTTGCCGGTGCCGCGCCGAGGCGATGCTAAAAAGCGCGCGAGGCGCACGCGCCGGCGGCGGAAATTTGAGTTCAGTACGATTGACTAGGAACGCGGTGAACTGCGCCATATCAATGCGCCAACAGCAAGCACGCCGCCTCCCTCTAAGCCTTTGGTACGCGACAGATAAACTCCGCTCCCTCGCCGCCACGACTGTTGATCACTAAACTGCCGCCATAAATATTTAGCGTGTGCTTGACGATAGCCAAACCAAGACCGGTACCACCGGAGTGAGAATTGCGACTGCTGTCGACGCGGTAAAAGCGTTCGGTAATTCGCGGGATCTCAGAGGGGTCGATACCGACGCCATCGTCTCGAATGGCAATATGCCAGCTTTCGTCGTCTTCGCTGGCATGAATCCATATGCGAGCGCCCGCGGGGTTATGGCGCACCGCATTGAACACAATATTGCCCATCGCGCTGCGCATATCCTTGGGTCGAGCCTGCATCCGCAATCCCTCGTCGCAATCGAGGTTAAATTGGTGTTTAGCGCCGCTCAACTGCTCGGCATCGACAATAATTTCGTCCAATAACGGCCTTAAGTCAAAATGTTCGAGCGTCTTTGGCTGCGCCTCTGACTCAAGTTTTGACAGCAGGATCAAATCGTCAGCCAGCGCTTGCATCTTGTTGGCCTGCGCGCTGATATTATCAAACGCGCGATCGGTAGATGGTGCGGGGGTAGAAATTTCTCGCAGCGTCTCGATGTAGCCCTTGATCACCGTCAATGGCGTGCGCAATTCGTGGGATACGTTGGCAACAAATTCTTTGCGCAATTGCTCAAGGCTGTCCAAGCGCGTAATGTCGGTGACGATCAATACGATTTCACCGTGTCCAAAATGCGAACCAGAAAATTCTAATAACCGCTCAGCGTAAATACTCGACGGCAGTTGTATCGGCTCTGCAAACTCCGCAACGGTCATGTATTCTACAAATTTGGGGTCGCGAACAAGATTGAAAATCGCGCTGCCTCGATCCGAAACGCGCAGGCCTACGAGCCCTTCAGCCGCGTTATTCCACCAATCCAGTGACAGATCGCTCTTTAACACCAGCATGCCCTCGTCCAGGGCTTCCGTCATGCGCGTGGTGCGATTGATGGTGTGGCGCATTTTTTCTTTGGCGCGTCTATGCCGGCGTTTTTGCCGATTGAGGGTGTCGCTAATTTCGCCCCATATGCCGTCAGTCGTGGGTGGCGACCCGCGCATACCTCGGTCGACCCATGCGAACAGGGCGCTGACCATGCGCAGCGACCAAAAAAGATAGCCGGCAAAACCCAGCAGCATAATCTCGAGCGGCGCTTCCATACTGACCCCGAGCACCAGACAAAAACAAGTGACCGCGGCAATTCGCCGCAGTTCGCTGGACATGCCCGGTCGCACGCGATTTCAGCCCTCAGTTAACTGTTGGGTAACTGAGTTGAAAAACGATACCCAGCGCCGCGAACAGTCTGCACGTAGTTATCGTGGCCTGCAACCGATATCGCTTTTCGCAAACGTCGAATATGGACGTCGACAGTACGCTCATCGAGGTAGACATTGCCGCCCCAGACGTAGTCCAAAATTTGATCGCGCGAGTAGACGCGCTCTTGGTGGGTTAAAAAAAATTGCAACAATCGATACTCTGTTGGCCCTAAATTAATTTCCTCCCCTGCGATGCTGATGCGATGACCGATGGGGTCAAACATCAACTCGCCCACCTCGATCAGTTCTTGCAACTCATCGCGTTCGACACGGCGCAGCACCGCCTTAATCCGAGCGATTAACTCGCGTGGTGAAAAAGGCTTGGCGACGTAATCGTCGGCGCCTGAATCAAGGCCGGCCACTTTGCCGCCCTCCTCGGCTTTTGCGGTTAACATAATCACCGGTGTCGTTACTGTCAGGGGGTCGCGACGCAGGCGCCGAAGAAGCTCTAATCCCGACGTGCCCGGCATCATCCAATCGAGAAGTACCAGGTTTGGATTGCGATCTATGATCAAGGCATGGGCCTGCTGAGCGTTTTTAGCCTGAATTACCGAAAATGACGCCGCCTCGAGTGCCATGCACAGCATTTCGCGAATGGCGAGTTCATCATCGACTACAAGTATGGTTTGTTTTGGCACCCCTGAATCCTCTTAAACACCATCGGTACGCACGGAATACTACTATTAAATGTCTTTAGAATGGCAGAAATATGACAGTTTCAACTATTCCACTCAAAAGGTGGTAAGACTCGGTTAGAAGGCTATTTAAATCATCCTCAGACTATGTCTGAGTCGATATTTATCGGCCATTAGCCCATACTGGTGGCAAAAAAGAAGCATGGGAGCCTCATATGACCATTCAATTGCACCGCGCAGTCAGTTTTCATTATACCTTGACCGATGACACAGGCACCGAGTTGGACAGTTCGTCGGAGCGCGATCCAATGACCTACATACACGGCATGGGGATGATCATACCAGGCCTTGAACAAGCCCTTGAAGGACAGGTGGTCGGGGCGTCACTCAACGTTTCCATCGCGCCCGAAGACGGCTACGGTGTGGTTGACCTGCAGATGATTGAAGAGGTTCCACGCGACTCTTTCCGCGACGTAGACACGATTGAGGTCGGCATGCAATTTGAAGCCCAGACCGAGAAAGGTGATACAGTCGCGGTCGCGGTGACCGCGGTCTCCGACGACACCGTCACGGTAGACGGCAACCATCCGCTGGCCGG
>CALGJN010000433.1:0-2015 GCA_937920185.1 uncultured Cellvibrionales bacterium
TTCTCTCGGGATAGAACGGCTCAAGCGCATCAGTCTTTTCACCGACACCGATAAATTTGATCGGTTTACCGGTCACCTGGCGCACCGACAGCGCGGCACCCCCGCGGGCATCACCATCGACCTTGGTCAGAATCACGCCGGTCAAGGGTAGCGCACGATCAAACGCCTGAGCGGTCACCACCGCATCCTGCCCGATCATTGCGTCGATCACGAACAGCGTTTCCACTGGTTTAGCCACCGCGTGAATAGAAATAATTTCCGCCATCAACTGATCATCGACGTGCAGCCTCCCGGCGGTATCGATGATTAACACATCGGCAAATTGGGTCTTAGCTGCCTGCATAGCACCGGCGACGATACGCTCGGGCTTTTCACTCGCCGCACTGGGGTGAAACAATGCACCAACATCCGCCGCCAGCACCTGCAACTGGGTAATAGCTGCAGGGCGATAGACATCCGCCGACACCAACATGACTTTCTTTTTATCGCGCTCTTGGAGATAGCGAGCCAACTTCGCGACTGAGGTGGTTTTACCCGCACCTTGCAGACCGGCAACCAGGATCACCGCGGGTGGTTGCGCGGCAAGATCGAGCGATTGATTTTCCTCGCCCATTACCGCCACCAATTCGGCCTGAACAATTTTTAGAAACTGCTGTCCCGGATTGAGGCTGCTCTTGACCTCTTGGCCTAGCGCCCGCAGGCGAACCTGTTCGACAAAGCTCTTGACCACCGGCAGCGCGACATCGGCCTCCAACAGCGCCATGCGCACAGCCCGCAGAGTCTCCTCAATATTACTTTCGCTGAGACTGGCCTTGCCGGATATTTTTTTCAAACTTGCGGCCAAGCGTTCACTTAAATTCTCAAACATCGCCACGACGACTTACCTCCGATTCGAATTATCCGACATTATACCCAAAATTTTCTCATGCACTTCACCCGGACTACGGAATATGCCACACTCAAAACTTTGTGGTGGTAGAGGCACGACATGACGACTTTAATTCCTGGCCTGATGGCGATTGCACTTTACAGCGGTGGTTTTGCATACCACCTGCTCAAGGTGCGCAGGGATCCGCATTTCAATGCCCTGCGGCTGCAGATTGTCACCGCATTAGCGCTGATAGCACATACTCTTGCCGTGCTGAATTTTTTGCTACAGCCCGAGGGACTCGATCTTGGCTTACTGAAGGTCTTTTCGCTGATTTCGCTGGCAATCAATACCATGGTATTCGTCAGCGGTCTGACCAAGATTCAACACAGCCTATATCTACTGCTATTTCCCATTGCCGCAACCACACTATTGTTGACCACCCTCTATCCAAGCAGTAAACCGGTGATGACGCTATCACATGGCATGCAAGCACACGTCATCGTGTCGATACTGGCCTATAGCCTGCTGGCAATCGCCGCGCTACAGGCATTACTGATTGGTTTTCAAGATTGGCTGCTAAAAAACAAGCGTCAAAATGCACTGATAAAAACCTTGCCGCCCCTGCAGACAATGGAGTACCTACTGTTTGAAATTATTTGGGTCGGTGAGATCTTTTTAACGTTTTCTCTGATTTCAGGATTTATTTTTTACGATGATTTCTTTGCACAAAAGCTCCTGCATAAAGTATTTTTCAGCGTCATTGCCTGGCTATTTTATGCACTTTTACTGTGCGGCAGACACTATTGGGGTTGGCGTGGTCGCACCGCGACAAGGCTGACATGGGCGGGTTTTCTAAGCGTTCTAACGGGTTTTATTGGCTCCAAATTTGTACTCGAATTCATCCTCACACAGCCAATCAATTCAACCCTTTAAAAAGTCTATTGCCAAAAGCCATCAACTGATACACCATGGTGGGCCTAAAATTTACAGGCCACGCATACTTGGACGCTGCCAACCCTTGGGTCCTTTGGACAACACTGGTCATACTTCTGCTGGTTTCAGCATTCTTTTCCGGCTCAGAAACCGGCATGATGTCGCTCAATCGCTATCGACTCCGCCACCAGAGTAAAAAAAGCGCCGGCGC
>CALGJN010000434.1:0-2983 GCA_937920185.1 uncultured Cellvibrionales bacterium
TGGCTAGGAATAATACCTTCGGCGTGAGTGGCTGTGGGTGATTAGAGATAAGTAAAGTGAATTGCGCGCATCTAAGACGCGCTTTAGCAACAAAACAATAACGAATAGAAGGAATAGTGATATGGCTACGATTAACACCAACATGGCGGCGAACATTGCCGCGAATTCGATGTCGCGCAATGAGCGCTCGATGAGTCAAACGATGGAGCGTTTATCTACGGGTGTTCGCATCAATTCGGCGAAGGACGATGCTGCCGGTTTGGCGATCTCATCCAAGATGACATCGCAAATTAACGGCCTAAACCAAGCGGTACGTAACGCGAATGACGCGATCTCGATGATCCAGGTTGCTGAAGGTGCGATGGGCGAAATGACAAATATGATGCAACGTATGCGCGAACTGGCTGTCCAGTCAATATCTGACTCTAATACCAGCACAGACCGTACCGCTCTTGATGCGGAGTTCGATCAGTTGAGACTCGAAGTGGAGCGAATTGCTGATAATACGCAGTGGAACGGAACTAATCTACTCGATGGCAGTATCGGAACTGCGGGGGTTGTTACTTTTCAGATCGGCGCAAACGCGGGTCAGACAGTGGCGGTCACGTTTAAAGACTTTGAGAATGATACTGCCAATGTTGCGACGACGGCCCTCCAAGTTTTCACGGGTAACAAAATTAACGCAAGCGGTACTGCAGGCACCAACGATTTGGTGGATCTGGATATCGCTACGAGTTCAAATGCAGCGACTGCACTAACAGCATTATCTGGTGCCATCTCGTCGATAGATACCGAACGAGCATCCTTAGGTGCGTCAATGAGTCGCCTCGAATATGCCGCCGAAAACCTGACCAATGTATCGCAAAATTCCAGCGCAGCGCGCAGTCGCATCATGGATGCTGATTACGCCTCTGAGACGACTGAGCTTGCACGCACGCAAATCATTCAACAGGCAGGTACGGCGATGTTGGCTCAGGCCAACCAGTCGCAGCAAGCGGTGCTCGCATTATTGAGATAAGAATCGTAGCCGATGGCACAGGCTGTTGCCCAGCGAGAGCAGTCTTTGTCTTTTTTACCGGCTAGGAATTAAGCCTTCGGCATGTACGCCTGTGGGTAAGTAAGAAGGGAAGGCGGTTAACACAAAGCTTTTGCGTCCAAGGCGCGCCTTAACAACAACGAGTAGGTCAAATGAAGTAAAAGGTACGATTTAAATGAACGGTATTGCAGCGCTAAAGTTCACTGATAGTTGATGTAAGAGCGTGCGTTGCTGTGGTCGAAAGAGGAGACCAACATGAGTTTAAGAGTTCCGAATAACAAAGATATAGGCAGCAGTATTTTAAAGAATATTAAGCGCGAGATAGGTAGATCACTTAGCGGTTTATCAGCCGTCCATGCCGGCGATGATCATCGGCGTCGCGGTTTTGACGGGCGCAACGCAAGAGAGCTCGCCTTGGCAGCGCGTAACTCGATCATTAGTAACCCGCACGCAGCGGTTAATGCACATGCCAATGTGAAGCTATCGACGGTGATTATCGCATTAAATTAAGTGCGCTGGCGATGGGAATGGCGGGCTGCCACTTGAAGTTGCTCGCCTTACCCAAGCCAAAGGTTTGTAAAGACTCGAACTAAACGCTCGAAAAGATGCGAACCAATCGCTTCGAGTGGAGCGACGGGAATGGGTCGCTGGCTCATTGTTTGGGCTGCGATATTAACGTAGACCCAGTATACGGACTCGCAATTTTGGTTGCGATTAGTATCAAAGGAGAACAGATATGACCGTAATTAATACCAATGTGGCTTCGCTAGTCGCCGCCAACTCCCTGGCAAAGAATGGACGGGATATGGGCCAGGCGATGCAGAGACTGTCAACCGGTAAGCGCATTAACTCGGCACAAGACGACGCGGCTGGTCTGGCTATATCGTCAAAGCTGACATCTCAGGTCCTCGGGCTTGGGCAGGCCATAAGAAACGCCAATAATGCTATTTCTATGATTCAAACCGCGGATGGCGCAACCAAAGAGATCGCCAATATGCTGCAACGCATGCGCGTCATTTCGGTGCAGTATGCCAACGGCACGGTGACCAGTGCCGACCAGGCAAATATAAATCTCGAGTTTAAAGAGCTAGCGACTGAGATCGAAAGAATTGCCAATAACACCCAGTGGAATAGTATGAATATTCTCGATGGAAGCATAAACACTGATGGCGATGTTTCGTTCCAGATCGGTGCCAATGCTAACCAAACTATCTCGGTAAACTTTGCCGACTTCAACCTGGCAGCCGGAGGGCTCACTTACAGTGATGGGGTTAGAGCCGGCGGTGTTTATGGAGCCAACTTATCCGGCATGGTAGCTACCTCCGCCTCGATTACGGCAGGCACAAGCGGGATATTGGCAACGCTCGACACCGCTATAGCCGGCGTCAATACTCAGCGGGCCAAATTTGGCGCCTCCATGAACAGATTAGATTATGCGACGGACAATTTGACCAACGTCCAGCAGAACACAATGTCCTCACGCAGCCGCATCATGGATACAGATTATGCCGCGGAGTCAGCGGAGATTGCACGAACATCAATAATTCAGCGCGCGGCCTCGGCCATGTTGGCTCAAGCCAATGTAACGCCTGCACTGGTGGTGTCCTTACTAGGCTGACTTGAAAATATTGTTGATAGGACTAATAAATCGTCGCAATAAACACCAACATGTCGGCGAATATTGCCGCAAACGCAATGCTTCGAAATGACCGCAATATGGGCACAGCCATGGCGCAGCTAGCCACTGGCTTCCGCATCAACTCGGCCAGTGACGACGCGGCGGGCTTGGCCATTTCCTCCAAAATGACCACGCATATTGTTGGCAATCAGCAAGCCGCGCGAAACACTAACGATGCGATTTCGATGATTCAAGTGGCTGAGGGCGCTCTGCAACAAGCCAGCAGCATCTACCAGCGAATGCGCGTCCTAGCGGTACAAGCGATCTCT
>CALGJN010000435.1:0-4434 GCA_937920185.1 uncultured Cellvibrionales bacterium
GCGGTTGTTGGAGCAGCAGTCAAAACTCGCCATGGAAGCCTCAGACGTGGTCTTATTGACGTCTGGAACAACCGCACTCGAGGCGATGTTGCTAAAAAAACCGATGGTGGTGAGTTATCGGTTGGGCGCGCTAACCTACAAAATTGTTGCGCCGATGATCGTGACGCCGTTTATTTCGATTCCAAATTTATTGGCTAAGCGCATGTTGGTACCTGAATTGATTCAGGATAACGCCACGGTCGACGGTCTTAGCGATGCGGTTATGGCCGCTTTTAGTCCTGTAAAAAACCACCAATTGATTGCAGAGTTCACCGCGTTTCATCAGACGCTAAAGTTGCCCTCTGGGGAATTGGCCGCTGCCGCGATCGACGAGTTATTGCGTCAATGACCGCCTGGCACCCGCCGTCGGGGGTAGAGTGTCTTGCCGGTGTCGACGAAGTGGGCCGGGGGCCGCTTGCCGGAGACGTCGTAGTTGCCGCGGTGATCTTGCCGCAAAATCATCAATTAGTCGGCTTGAATGACTCTAAGCGGCTATCGCCAAAACGCAGAGAAGAGCTTTTCGAACAGATTACGGCAAGCGCTGTGTGCTATGCAATTGCCAGAAGCGGGGTGGCTGAAATCGACCGAGTGAATATCCTCCAGGCGACCCTGAACGCCATGGATCGGGCGGTTACGGCGCTCAGTGTGGTGCCAGATTATGTCGCGGTAGACGGCAATCGATTGCCCGACTGGCGCTTTAGGGCTGAGGCAGTGGTCAAGGGTGATGGCCGGGTCGATGCCATTAGCGCAGCGTCTATTGTTGCCAAGGTGGTGCGCGATCGTGAGATGATGGAGCTTGCTAAACGCTACCCAGACTACGGTTTTGAGGCCCACAAGGGGTACGGAACGGCGCGCCACTTAGCGGCGCTTCGACAGTTCGGGCCGACACCAATTCACCGGATGTCGTTTGCGCCAGTGCGCAGCGCGCGGGATCGGCTCAGTCGCACGCTTTAGCGCTCGACATCGAGAGATAATCTTTAGGCTAGCAGATTAGTCCTTGTACTGTTTTGCTCAAGCCCTTACATTTATCGTCTTATTAGCTATTTAGGGAGTGATGACGTTGCGCAACGCAGAAGTTACCGGATGGGGGCGATACATGCCCTCGCTGGTTGTAACTAACCACGATCTAGTCGATTTCGTCGATACCTCGGACGAGTGGATTCAATCGCGAACGGGTATTAAACAACGCCATTACAGCCATGTTTCAACTGGCGAGATGGGTTGGCTGGCGGCAGAGCGGGCCTTAGCGGCAGCAGGTTTGAGCGCGGCAGATTTGGATTTGGTGATTTTGGGTTCGACCACTTCAGACGACGTCTGTCCAAATACCGCCAGTTATATAAAAAATAAGTTGGGCGCCAGCGACGCTGCCGCTTTTGATTTGAACTCGGCGTGCACCAGTTGGTTTTATGGATTGACCGTCGCCACCGATATGATTAAAGCCGGAACCATACAGCGTGCACTGGTCATTGGGGCCGAGCGCCTGTCTCTGGCGATGGATTGGAACAAACGCGAGTCCTGCTGCCTGTTTGGCGATGGTGCCGGTGCAGTAGTGGTGCAGAGCAGTAGCGCTGATGTCGGCCTGCTATCTTCAAAATTGAGTTGTGTCCCGGACAGTCGCGATTATTTAAGAATCCCCTGTTGGGGGATTCGACCCGAGGTGCATACCGGAGGCTTGCATCCATCGTTGGATTTTGACGGCGCAGCCATTTTCAAGCGCGCGATTGTGGCGATGGCAAAAGACTGTCAGCAAGCCCTTGAAGCGGCCGGAATGTCGCTGGCAGACATCGATCTTTTCGTGCCCCACCAAGCCAATATCCGAATCATTGAAGGGCTTGCCCGACGGCTCAATTTCCCTGTCGAAAAAACCGTTATCTGCATTGATAAATATGCCAACACCTCGGCGGCCTCGATGCCGATAGCCCTCTATGAAGCCCTCGATAGCGGCAGGCTCAAGCCTGGCATGACGATACTCATGGCGACCTTTGGCGCTGGTCTGAGTAGCGGTGCGGGCGTGCTGCGCTGGGGTGATCGGGTGGGGGTCGAGGGCGTATCCGATGCAGCGATTCCCGCTTATGATCAATCGGTACGCGAGCTTTTGAGCGATAGCTTTAGTTATCATGGCGTGGTGTGTAAGTCTCAACCGGTGGGTCAATGAAGGCTGATTTTGTTCATCTGAGATTGCACTCAGAGTTTTCCCTGGTAGACGGTTTAGTGCGCATTAAACCGCTGATTGCTGCGGTTAGCGATCGGGCAATGCCGGCGGTGGCGGTAACCGACGTGACCAATTTTTTTGCCCTTGTCAAATTTTATAAGGCCGCTCAGGCTGCCGGTATTAAGCCGATTGCAGGCGCCGACCTGCGCATGCTCGACGATGGCAATGACCTCCAAAGTGGCCAGTTACTATTGTTGGTACAAAATGATGCCGGTTATAGAAACCTCACGGCGATTATTTCCAGGGCCTATCAAGAGGGCCAGCGTCAAGGTGTTCCCTACATTCAAATGGCATGGTTAGAGGGTTGCACCGATGGCCTGATTGCTCTCTCTGGCGGCGTTCAGGGCAGTCTAGGAGTGGCGCTGAGTTCGGGGCGCAATGACGATGCGGAGCGTTTGATCAAAGGGTTTATGGGCTTGTTTCCCGAGCGTTTTTACGTCGAATTACAGCGCACCGGCCGGCAGGGTGAGGACGACTATATCGAAGCGGCGGTGGCACTGGCAGCGGCACACGATTGCCCTGTGGTTGCGACCAATGATGTGCGGTTTTTAGACGCGACGGAGTTTGATGCCCACGAGGCCCGAGTCTGTATCGCCGAGGGCCGAACGCTGGACGATCCTCGTCGAGAGAAGCGTTACTCAGACCAGCAATATTTGCGCACCCCGGTTGAAATGCAGCAGTTGTTTGAGGATCTCCCCGAGGCGCTGGAAAACAGCGTGGAAATCGCCCGTCGCTGCAGTTTAGAATTGCAACTCGGAGAGTATTCACTGCCGGAATTTCCGATTCCGGAGGGCTTGACCGCCAACGATTACTTTATTCAGTTGTCGCAACGCGGATTGCGCGATCGATTGTCGCAGCGCGCTGCGGACGAGCTGTCAGCAACGCTCCGCGTCGATTACGACGAGCGGCTAAAGTTTGAGCTCGATATTATCATTCAAATGGGCTTTACCGGTTATTTTCTGATTGTGATGGATTTTATTTTATGGGCCAAGAATCATGATATTCCGGTTGGCCCGGGAAGAGGATCTGGCGCGGGTTCGCTGGTCGCCTACGCGTTGCAGATCACCGATATAGATCCATTGACCTATGACTTGCTGTTCGAGCGATTTTTGAATCCCGAGCGTGTTTCAATGCCGGATTTTGATATCGACTTTTGTATGGAAGGGCGCGATCGGGTGATTTCATACGTTGCCGAACGCTACGGCCGTCAAGCGGTGTCGCAGATCGTTACCTTTGGCACCATGGCAGCAAAGGCGGTGGTCAGAGACGTCGCACGGGTGCAGGGAAAGTCGTATGGGTTGGCGGATAAATTATCCAAGATGATTCCATTCGAAGTGGGAATGACGCTTGAAAAAGCGCATGAACAAGAGGCCATGTTGCGCGATTTTCTCGACCAAGATGAGGAAGCCGAGGAAATATGGAGCTTGGCGTTAGAACTTGAAGGGCTGACCAGAAACTGCGGCAAACACGCCGGTGGTGTGGTGATAGCACCGACCAAGATCATTGACTTTTCGCCGGTCTACTGCGACGAGAGCGGATCTGGGATGGTCACCCAATTCGACAAAAATGACGTCGAAGAAGCGGGTTTGGTCAAGTTTGATTTTCTTGGGCTGCGGACTTTGACGATCATCGATTGGGCAGTAAAAATGATCAATCAAAGCCGCGCGGAGGAGGCTGAAGCTGCGCTGCAAATAGAGGCAATCCCGCTCGATGACGAGGCGACGTTTAAGCTCATGCAACGGGCCGAGACGACTGCGGTATTTCAGCTAGAATCGCGCGGCATGAAAGAACTCATACGCAAGCTCGGGCCGGATCGATTCGAAGATATTATCGCCCTGGTTGCGCTGTTTCGACCGGGTCCGCTGCAATCGGGTATGGTCGATGATTTTATCAACCGCAAAAAGGGTCGTGCCGAAGTCAGTTACCCTCACCCGCAATACCAACACGAGTGCCTCAAGCCCAGTTTAGAGCCAACCTATGGGATTATTTTGTATCAAGAACAGGTGATGCAAATCGCCCAGGTAATGGCCGGGTTTACCCTCGGTGGCGCCGATTTATTGCGGCGTGCCATGGGTAAGAAGGACGTTGCTAAAATGGCCGAACAGCGCTCGATCTTCGTGCAGGGAGCGCTCGACAAAGGCTATAGCGAGTCGCTGGCAACGAACATTTTTGAATTGATGGAG
>CALGJN010000436.1:0-1344 GCA_937920185.1 uncultured Cellvibrionales bacterium
GCGTTGCCTAGCTGTATGGTCGACATGGCTTGTATATTGGCATTGACTCCGGTAGGATCTGCGACCCTAAATAAATCGCTTAAAAATTGCGGTTTCTGCAGCGTCTGCGGTATCGACGGTCGACATTGGGGCCGATTATGCTAGTGGCTGGCAACTGGAAAATGAATGGATCGCTGGCAACGGCGGCCGACCTAGCCGAGCGCTTGGCGCAACAGCGGATCGATTATGGCAAGGTACAGGTTGCCGTATTTCCGCCCGCGGTGCACTTGCCAGTAGTGGTACACCGGTTGCAGCAGGCACGGATTGATGTGGGGGCCCAAAACCTCAGTGAGCACGCTGACGGCGCCTTCACCGGAGAACTGAGCTGCGCGATGTTGGTAGACGTAGGCTGCAGTATGGTATTGGTAGGGCACTCCGAGAGGCGTGCGCAGTTTGACGAAGACAACCGCCGAGTGGCGGAAAAATACGCCGCCGCCGAGGCGCTGGGCTTAACCCCGATACTCTGCGTTGGCGAGACGCTGGCAGAGCGCGAGGCCGGCGCTACCGCCAAGGTGGTCGCGGCACAGATTAGCGCCGTGGCGGATAGAGTAGGCATGGATAGGCTGTGCGCTGGCGTGATCGCTTACGAACCGGTATGGGCGATCGGTACCGGCGTTACCGCCTCTCCACAGCAGGCGCAAGAGGTACACGCTGGGATTCGCCAACAACTGGGCGCGGCTGGTGAGGTAACGAGGATTCTCTATGGGGGGAGTGTCAACCCCGAGAATGCCGAGGGGCTGTTTGCGCAGCCGGATATAAATGGCGGTTTGATAGGTGGAGCCTCATTGCAGGCTGCGGATTTTTTACGGATTATACAACTGGCAGAAAAAGCATAATGGCAACCTATATATTAGTCTTTCATTTCATTGTCGCGGTCTCACTGATCGGGCTGATCCTCCTGCAGCAGGGCAAAGGCGCCGAAGCGGGCGCGTCGTTTGGCTCCGGTGCGTCGCAGACGGTGTTTGGCAGCGGCGGCAGTTGGAACTTTTTTAGCAAGTCGACAGCGCTGCTGGCCACGGTATTTTTTGCCACCAGCATCAGCTTGGCGCTAATCGCAAAAAATAGCTCGGTGATCGACGAGGGATTATTTCCCGAGTTAGAGGGCGAGGTACTCGCGCCAACTCCAGAGGACGATCTGGATATCCCCGCGTTTGAGAACAGCGCCGACAGCCCGCTAGACGAGCTGTCAGAACTGCCGGACGAATAATATATGTACAAAGCCCAAGTGGTGGAATTGGTAGACACGCTATCTTGAGGGGGTAGTGGCGCAAGCCGTGCCGGTTCAAGTCCGGCCTTGGGCACCAT
>CALGJN010000437.1:0-2307 GCA_937920185.1 uncultured Cellvibrionales bacterium
GAGGAGATCGTGGTGACGGCGCGTAAAAAGGCCGAGAGTTTGCAGGACTCGCCGATTTCCATTACCGCATTGTCGGGCGATCGTCTGGAGGATATGGGTCTTACCCGGGTGACGCGGCTTCAGGACGTCACGCCCAATTTAGTCTTTCAAAACACCCCGACGTTCAGCGGTGTTGGCAATAACGCGGCGGTGTACATTCGCGGTATTGGGCAGCGGGACTTTATCCCAACCATCGACCCGGGTGTCGGTATTTATATCGATGAAATTTACCTTGGCCGCTCGGCAGGCGCGGTGTTCGATATGCTCGACATCGAACAGGTGGAGGTGCTGCGTGGGCCTCAGGGCACCTTGTTTGGGCGCAACACAATCGGTGGTGCGATCAGTTTTACGACCAAAAAGCCCGATGACACCTTGGCTGGCAAAGTGGATGTAAAAATTGGCAGCGACGGTCGTCAGAACCTGAGGGGGATGATCAATGTGCCTCTTTCAGAGACGCTTTTTTTGCGCGCTAGCGCCGGCACACTCGAGCAGGATGGTTATGTACACCGGCCCTTTGATGGCAAGGATCTCGGCAATCAGGATTCGGTTATGGCGCGGGTTGCCCTGCGTTGGCAGGCGTCCGACACCTTTACGGCAGATCTATCGTTTGATTATTACGATGACTACACCAACGGCCCACCGATGGTGATTACCCGAGTGGATGAATTTCCCGACAATTTAAACGCCGTACAACTGGCGATTGGCCCCCCGGGGAACTTTCCCTATACCAACAATGTTTTTGCTGGATTTGGCGCCACCGGCCCCGATTTTACCAACGCCGCGTGCTCATCGGCCAACGCGCCGATTGCCTGTTACAACTCGGCCAATGCGGTGACTGGCGACAACACTAACTTGGGCACCGGGCCAAATTATTCCGACATGCAAAATGACGCGGTATCGCTTGTCTTGGCGTGGGAGCTCGACCAGATGACCGCCAAAGTGATCGCCGGTTACCGCTCGATGGACGGCAGTTTTGCGTCGGATCGCGATGGTTATCATCAGGCCGATGGCGAGCCATGGGTGCCGGGGTTGCCGTTTTTAATTAATCCGGTGACGCACTATTTCGATACCTTTGTTCAGGATCAGACGTCTCTAGAGTTGCAGTTATCGGGCAGTGCCATGGACGATCGGGTCGATTGGATTGTGGGTGTTTATACCTTTTCAGAAGACGGTGAAAACTTGAATCCGGTAGATTTCACGCCGGCCTCGATTCAAAGTGGTGGTTATTTTGACTATCAGAGCGATGCGGTTTTTGCCCAAATGACGGCGCAGGTCACCGACGCACTAGCGGCTACCGTGGGTCTTCGCTATACCAAGGAGGACCGGGATTACACGCCCGATCAATACGTCGAAGAGATGCCACTGGCAGCGGCGTTTGGCGGTACCCTGCCGTATCCGTGCTACGACGTAAACGGGGCGGTGGAGAACTGCGCTATAGGCTCCCGCGTGGTTCCCAAAGAAACGGTCAACAACAAGATGTCGGAAACCACGCCGATGTTGAACTTAGCTTACACCATCGATGACCAAACCATGGTCTATGGCACCTACAGTGAGGGCTTTAAGGTCGGCGGATTTAATCAGCGCATCTTTCCACCAGAACCCAGCTTGCCGACCTTTGATCCCGAGTACGTCAAGTCCTTTGAGGTGGGGGTTAAAACCGAGTTGTTGGATAACAACCTCCGGCTCAATTTTGCTGCCTTTACGAGCGATTATACCGACCTGCAACTGCTGATAGCAGAGCCGAGTCGGGTCGGCCCCTATATCACCAATGCGGGCGAGGCGACCATCGAGGGCTTTGAATTAGAGGTGTCTTACGTCAGTGCCAATAGCGTGTTTATCGATCTGGCGGCGGGTTATACCGATGCTGGCTACGACCAGTTGACCGATGCCGCGCTTGCCGGTGGGCTGACGGTGGATTCGCCGTTTGGTTTTATCTCTGATTGGAACGCGCATTTATCGGTGACCAAGACCTATGATCTGGCTGGGGGCAGTACGCTGGCGCCGCGGATTGATTGGACGTGGCGTTCTGGTCTTTACACCAATGCCAGTGGTTTGCCGCTGCCACCGGCTTGGTCGGATAATCCGTTGTATCAGGGCGATTATACGGTGGTCAATCTGAGCGCGCGTTGGGAGAGCGCCGATGGGCGTTTTAATGTGACGGCAGCGGTCGACAACATCGCCGACGAGAAGTATGCTATTTTTGGCGATTATCAGCCGAATTTTGGCAGCGACGCCGAGGCCTTTGATCGCGGACGGCAGTGGTCTTTG
>CALGJN010000438.1:0-3455 GCA_937920185.1 uncultured Cellvibrionales bacterium
ATCCAATGAAATGCATAGTGCCTGTAGGCTAACAACCTGTACTTTTTCGAATTAAAATCTATTGTCTAACCCCTTTTATATCGACCGCGTCCTGCGCTTATGATTACTGTTTTCTTATTGTTTCTGATGATTTCTAGCGTTGCTGAGATGCTGTCTAGCGACTTTTTAAGCTAGAGATAGCGCCCTATTGGTGCCAACAATTCGAGGATAAAAACCGACATAATTATTGATGTATTTAGGCTCGCTATAGACGTCGAGAAAATCAAAAGCAATGTTTGAATTTGAGCGCGAGTCGGCAAAAAATGACGATGCGCCAAGCGCTTGGTTACATTGTTTTAAAAGCCAGCTAATTTACGGTTGTTAGGTACGTCTCTTGCCTTTGTAGAGCGCGAACAATGCCATGCGAATGAATCCATCGCGGCATTGCCGAGCTGACACCCGGATGTTTAATGGCCAGCCGTCAATTAAATCGTTCGTTAGCGTCGCCCGCTTCCCATGCGCTTTGCCTCGGCCTTGATCATTGACTGCAATTCGGGCATGGCTTTTTGCACGCGCATGGCACCTAATCGACCCGCTTCGCCGATCAGTAGCGGCATTTTTTGAATGGTCTTTATACCCACATCGGTGGCATAAAAAGCGTTAATCTCGCGGAGCTCATCGGTAGTAAATGCGCGGCTGTAGAGTTTTACCATGTCGGGCTTGAGGGTCTTGTAGCTCATGTGTTTTTCAAAGAACGACAGCATTACATCTCGGTAGGGCAGTAACGACGGGCTCTGTTGCAACTGGGCGTCGAGCATTTGCGACATCGAACGGTCTAGTGCCGCTTGAATCTTTAACGAAGCCAACAGCTTTTCAGCTTCAATCATTGACTCTGACGGGTTGTTTGACTCTGCCTGTATTATCGTGGACAGGCTCAATCCAGTGACTAAAATTACCGCATAAAGCCGCATTAATGTCTGGTTCATATTATTTTTATCCTGTGATGAAAAGTGCCAAAAGTCTGTTTGCGAGCGCGCTGTCGCGCCGCTTGTCCAACCTGCCATAGTAAGTAATATCGCCGGAGCGCGCGGTCGATCTGTCCGGCAATAACGCAGGTCGTCCCGCGCGCTATTTGAGTGTTTGCGTAAGGATCTTGCGGGCGCGGTCGAGATCACTTTTCGACCATCGATACCAGGTTCGCCATGACAAGCGGTACAGCCATGTAGCTAAGCGCCACCAACCTGGCACGATGATGATCGGTTGGTTGCGCGCCACGCGATCGATCGCCTGACGGGCAAAGACATCGGCATTCATTGGTCGCAAAGGTTTCCAATACTGCGCAGCGCGTTCATGACTGATGCCTTCTGGCAGTTTGCCGAAGACGCCACCGGTAAGAATCGGCGTATCGATGGCGCCGGGGCAAAGGGCGCTGACGCGCACGCCATGGAATTCGGCCTCCACCCGCAGGGCTTGCGATAGGCCGGCGACGGCAAATTTGCTGGCGCTGTAGGAAATGTGGCTCGCCGCAGGTATCAACCCGGCGACCGAGGCGGTATTGACTATATGGCCAAAACCCTGCTCGATCATTTTGCTGTAGCAGGCCTGAATGCCGTTGATAACACCGCCGACATTGACGTCGAAGGTGACGTTCCAATCGTCGAGGCTGTGGTCGCTGACTAATCCAGCGATGCCGATGCCGGCGTTGTTAAAGAGGTAGTCGATACGTCCAGTGAGCGCTACAGCTTCGTCAACTAGAGCGACTACTGATGGGTAATCGCGCACGTCGAGCTGACGGGCATAGGCCTTGCCTCCACTGGCGACGATCTCGTCGGCGAGTTGTTCCGCGAGTTCGATTTGTCGGTCTGCTAAGACCATGTGGGCGCCTCGGCGGGCTAACTCCAACGACATGGCCCGGCCAATTCCGGACGAAGCGCCAGTCATTATGGCTGTGGCGTTGTTAAATGTTCTTAGTGTCTCGGCCATAGTAAAAAAACCTGCTGGTTGTTAGGCGCTAGTGTGATAGCGTTGATACGTCAAAAACGCACGATTTTATACCCTAACATATTTGCTTAAATGGGGCGATGGATTGGATGTTGATGTCAGTCATGGGCTTGATTTTGAGGGGTGCTGCGACCGGCGGTGTCAGCGCCTGGTCGCAGTGAGGTTACAGCAATACCAGAGGGGCTTAAAAAGCGTATTTCAACATTGCTTTGACTTCTCGTCCGGTTTCCAGAAATAGGTCAAGGTTGGAATCATTGGCAGTCTTTCCGTTGACACTGTCCCAATCCCAGTATTTGACATCGGTGAGGTTGCTAACGCCTATTTTGGTGGATAGGTTGTCCGAAAAACGGTAGTCCACAAAAATGTCATAGGTGACTCGGCCCGGTAATTCCAGCAACGCGTTGCACCCGCCGCGACCGCAACTGGGTGCCAACCCATCGGGGCCACTGGCGACCAGAGTCGCAACCCCGAGAACGCCCAAGTTGGAATCGTCAGAACGCCACTGCAAGGACAGGATCGCTTCGCTCGGATCGATCGTCGTGAGGGCTTCGCCCGCGCTGTCGCCGTAGGTGCGATTTGCCGCAAACTTGGCGTTCCAATTATCGGAAAAACGCTGGGTGATTTCAAATTCGGCCCCTTTGATGGTCACGTCGCTGAGATTAGCGTATTGATAAATCGAAATACCTTGCTGTGTGCTTCCGGTCAGTGAGGTTTCAATAAAGTCGTCATAATCGGTATGGTATAGCGCCATCGACCATGATAAATCATTGTGCTCGCCGCGCAGTCCCAACTCGTATCCGGCGCTTTGTTCGGATTCGAGATCGGGATTCGGTGCAACGCTGTAGTAGTAAGCGAAGTTGGTGAAGGTCAGGTTGGCGCTTTCGTAGTCGGGGCTTCTGAAACCTTCCGCGTACTGAGCATAGACGGTGAGATCGTCATTAAGGTTGAATAACAGCCCAAACTTTTTTGATAACGAGCCATCTTTTATGTGCGCCAATTGATTACCCGCGACGTTGCTGTTGTCAAACAGCGCATCGGTGCTTGGTTTTAATCGATGGTGATCGTACCTCAGGCCGACTACCAAGGTGGTGCGGTCTGTGAGCTCGATGCGGTCATTAATATACACAGCAGAGCGCTGGGTTTTGGTATCTGGAAAAGTTTTATTGGGGTAGACATCACCGCCAAAGTTGCTGCTGACGACCGCTGTTATTGCATCGGTAGAGGTTTTATAGCGCGGTCGCTGAACGTCTATTTCTTCCCACTCCGCGCCGTATACCAACTGGTGACGCATCCCAGAGGAGGTTTCAATAGTATTGAACAGTTCCAGCGAAAGGCCCCCGATGGATTGATTGAATTGGTAGTCTGAATATTCGGCGGTCATTTTTGTCGGTGCGGCTTGGATGCCATTGCCAAAGGTTTGCACCTGCTCGCGGGTAATCTGTCGCTGGTCGGTGGACTGATAAAAAAGGTTGGCG
>CALGJN010000439.1:0-5716 GCA_937920185.1 uncultured Cellvibrionales bacterium
CCGATGTTCGCTCAAAAATGAGAATTTACTGCCCCATAGACCCATGCCGCCATCGGGCCATCGCGCTGAATTTATCGCCCTGCGCAATGCTCTAATGGCGATGCAATTGAACGCCGCGCGACAAACGCCTCCCCCTGAAAACCAAATAAGACCGTGCGCAACGCATTTAAGCTATTCTTGTAGTACCGATAGCATGCTAATATCGAAATCATTGTAGACCATAAGGGAGGAACTTAGCGGTGCATAAAAACTTTCTAAATATAATAAAAGGGTTGAGTTGGACCACTGAAATCAGCGAAAAAATTATCCTCGGCGTTATCGGTATCGCCACTTGCATTGCCTCAGCGCAGTATGTTTTTGCCATGTTTATCGCCCGCGAGGTACTGCTGGCCGACCTATTTATGCTGTTTATTTACGTCGAAATCATCGGTATGGTCGGCGCCTTTTATACCACCAGTCGTATCCCGGTAACGCTGCCAATTATTATCGCCATCACCGCGCTCTGTCGGCTAATAGTGATGCAGAGCAAGGAAATGGACGCCTTCGTAGTGCTCGGCGAGGCCGGCGCGATCCTAGTTCTATCCGTGGCCGCCTACATCATGAGCATGAAAGATAAAATCAGTCTGGAAAAGAAAAGAAACCTCAGAGACAACCCAGACTAGCCTCGCCACTGGCGCTGCAGACCGCGCTGATCGCCAGCCGCCAAGTGCCTGACCATATCGTCCCACGATGACCTGCGCTATTTACAGCCATTCTCAATTGGTTTTTTTTGGATGAGCCGCGCTTCGATTCGTGCGGCGATGTTCGACATCACCCTTTGCTATCGCTGAACACCGATCACCGGTCACCGGTCACCCGCAAAGTAGTGTCGGAGAATGATATAACCCCCAAACAAACGAAATATCCATTTGCCGAGCGTCGCAAAGACAATGCTGCCTAACAAAACATAGATCACTAGCATCAAGAGAACCAAAGCGACGGCAGCCACGGAGCCCTTCCCGCACGATTTACGTTAAAGCGCCTGGTAGAGAGTTTTAGACAGCTGATTAGCGGTTTGGTAAAGATTCAACAGGCCGTGCTGCTGGTTGTTCAAAAAGGCAAAGCCGAGCTGATTTTTGCAGTCGCCAAAGGCCACCTCGCCGCCAATGCCCGAGTGACCAAAGCGGCCTTTAGCCAGAGAGATTGGCGTCATCGGAGAATCCACCATATAACCCAAACCAAACTGATAGGGCAGACCAAAAAGTGCGCCGTCTGGGCCGGAAGAATGCACTTGAGTAACCCAATCGATGGTCTTTGGCGTCAGCAGGTGGTAGTCGCCGCGAACGCCTCCGCTGGCCAACACGCCATAGAGGGTCGCCAAACTCGCGGCGGTGCCATGACCATTGGCGGCGGGAACTTCTGCCATGCGCCACTCTTGCGTATTGATCACATCGGCGGCATCGCGCACCGCACCGAAGGCTATCTGGTAGTCCCCCAACGCCACCGCCGCCTTGATGTCACGCAATCGCTTGGGCAGCAGCCAATCGGGTATTCGCGATAGCCATACCGCCCGACTGGCGGTCTTATCACCCGCCGCCATTAACTGATCGGCGCAACGCTCCATATCGGACAGATCGATGCCGATTTTAAAATCTAAATTCAGCGGTGCGGCAATTTCCTCGGCAAAGTAGCGACCGACCGAGCGCCCGTCGACGCGTCGAATCAATTCACCCACCAACCAGCCAAAGGTCAAGGCGTGGTAACTTTGCGAGATACCCGGTTCTCGAAAGGGTTGTTGAGCGGCGAGCAGATCGGTAAACAAAGACCAATCGCGCCATTGATTTTTGGGGATCGGCTGCCTAAAACCAAACATCGCTGCGCGATGGCACAACACGTCCGACACCGTTGTTTGCTGTTTTCCACAACAACCGTATTCGGGCCAGTAATCGGCGACTGGGCGCTCAACGTCGAGTTTTTGTTGCTCGATCAGGCGCGCTGCGCACGTCGCCACCAGACCCTTGGTGACAGAAAAAACATTGACCAGCGTATCGGCTTGCCACGGCCGCGTTTTTGCCGCGTCACGATAACCGCCAAAAAGGTCGATAATCCGCTCACCTCGGTACTCGACCGCCAGTGATGCGCCGACCTCATAACCCGATTCGAGCGACCGCGCAAAGACGTCGGCAACGGGCTGAAAACGCGGATCGCAATAACCGGATAGCCATTGGCTGGACATAGACATCCCCTAGCAAATAAGTACCGTACCATCCTTGGCACGTTAGTAGCCAGTAGTTGGCTGGCAAACATCCGGCGACTGGTCGCTGCATCGCGCTAACGCAAACCGTTGCGCGCGCCAAACCGGCGCGCAGCAGTGGCTTTATGCGGCCGGCGTATGACTGACGATCAGCGCTGCATGGGGATTAAAATCAGCCGCTGAACGGGGCTGTTTCGCCGACCCCGGTTGTTACATCGACGCCGCGCTCTGTTACAGTTATGACGACGACGGGCGATGCCCGCAATCGCAACAATCAGACAAGATCCACCCCGTGAGATTGGACAAGCTATGCAAAAAAGAGCAAAGGTCGACCAAGACCCGTCGTTAATCGACCCACATGCAAACGACGATTACCCACAGCACTACCTCAGGCAGATACTCGCCGAGGTACAGAGCATTGCCTTGGTCGGTGCCAGTCCGCGCTCCGATAGAGACAGTTATCAGTGCATGCGGGTGCTTTTGGAGCGCGGCTATGAGGTAATTCCGGTGAATCCGCGCGCCGCCGGCGAGCTTATTTTAGGCCAGTATTGTTACCCATCGCTCGCGGCTATCGAGCAAACGGTGGATATGGTAGACATCTTTCGCACCTCGGACGCCGCGCTCGGCGTTACCGAGGAGGCGATCACCATTGGCGCGCGCGTGGTCTGGATGCAACTGGACGTGATCAACCGAACAGCCGCTGACCGCGCCGAAAGTGCCGGATTAAAGGTTGTGATGAATCGCTGCCCAAAGTTAGAATTGCAAAAGCCCTATTGCGCGGATCTTGGGTGCTAACAGCTAGCGCGCCAGAAATACACTACGAGGTATGACCATGACAGACCCGACAGCGCTCGATCAAACCACCGATGGCATCCTCCTCAGCGAATTGAGCGACGGTGTTTTGCGCTTAACGCTGAATGACCACAAACGCCGCAACGCGCTCTCTGACGAAATGCTCGCGCAATTGTCGGCGGTATTGGCCGCCGCCGCCATCGACGATGCGGTGCGGGCAATTGTTATAGCCGCCAATGGGCCGGCGTTTTGCGCCGGCCACGATTTAAAACAAATTAGCGCTGCCCGCAATGCCGACGACGCGGGTCGGGCCGACTTCGAGCGCCTGTTTGCAGGTTGTGCCGAGCTCATGCAGGCGATTGTCAACCATCCACAAGCGGTGATCGCCGAGGTCGCCGGTGTTGCCACCGCCGCAGGCTGCCAACTGGTCGCCAGTTGCGATCTGGCGCTGGCTGCAGACACCGCGCGGTTTGCCACGCCGGGCGTCAATATCGGCTTGTTTTGCTCGACCCCGATGGTCGCGCTATCGCGCAACGTAACCCACAAACACGCCATGGAAATGCTCCTCACCGGCGATATGATCGCCGCCGCGCGCGCCGAACACATCGGTTTGATCAACCGCGTGGTCGACGCTTCGCAACTGACCGAACAGAGCATGGCCATGGCCAGTCAAATCGCCAGTAAATCGCAAATGACCGTGGCGCTGGGAAAACGGGCGTTCTATCAGCAGGCGAGTATGCCACTCGCCGGTGCCTATGATTATGCCTCTGAGGTGATGGTCGGCAACCTACTCAAGCAGGATGCCAAAGAAGGCATAGACGCGTTTATTGGCAAGCGCCCAGCCCACTGGCGAGACCAGTAACCTATGACCAGTAACCTATGACCAGTAACCCATGACTAGTAACCTATGACTAGTATTTACGATCGCGATCTCGACCGAGTCGAGGCCAACCATCAACCGTTGACCCCACTGACCTTTTTAGAGCGAGCGGCGCGGGTATTCCCGCAGACCACCGCGGTCATCTACGGCGACCTGCGCATCGACTACGCCGATTTCTACCGGCGCTGCCGCCAATTGGCGTCGGCATTGGCGGATCGCGGCATCGGCCGTGGCGACACCGTATCGGTGATGCTCGCCAACACCCCGGCCATGCTCGAAGCCCACTACGCGGTGCCAATGTGCGGCGCGGTGCTGCACGCCATGAACACCCGCCTAGACGCCGCGGTCATCGCCCTGCAGCTCGACCATGCGCAGAGCCGGGTACTGATCACCGACACGGCGTTTTCTGCCACCATTGGCCACGCGCTTGAAATCGCCAACGCAGAGCCGCTGATCATCGATTATATCGACCCAGTTGAGCCACAGACCGGTGACAGATTAGGTGACCACGAGTACCAGGCCACGCTGGACAGCGGCGACGCCGACTTTGCCTGGGCCATGCCGCAAGATGAGTGGGACGCCATTGCCGTCAATTACACCTCGGGAACCACTGGTGATCCCAAGGGGGTAGTCTATCACCATCGCGGTGCCTGTCTTCTCGCCCAAGGCAATATTATTACTGCGTCGATTCCCAAACACGCCGTATACCTGTGGACACTGCCGATGTTTCACTGCAATGGCTGGTGTTTCCCATGGACCATCGCCGCCGTGAATGGCACCCATGTCTGCCTGCGCGAGGTTCGCGGCGACGCCATCTGGGCGGCACTCGCCGACCATCGGGTAACCCACCTATGCGGAGCTCCGGTGGTAATGTCGACCCTGTTGGCGGCGAGTCAACAGCAGCAACGCCGCCTGACGACCACGGTAGAGTTTTTTACTGCGGCTGCACCACCGCCCGAGTCGGTGCTCTCAGAGATGCGCGAGGCGGGCTTTAACGTCACCCATCTATATGGCTTAACCGAGGTCTATGGCCCAGCTGTGGCCAACGACTGGCACGCCGAATGGGATGCCTTGCCAGCCGCGCAGCAGGCAACACTCAAGGCCCGTCAGGGCGTCCGCTACCACGCGCTAGAACAACTCGAAGTGATGGATCCTGCGACCATGGTGGCGGTACCCACTGATGGTGAAACCCTCGGCGAGGTGATGTTTCGCGGCAACGTGGTGATGAAGGGCTATCTAAAGAACAAGGCGGCCACCGAAGAGGCCTTTGCCGGTGGTTGGTTTCACTCTGGCGACCTCGCCGTGGTGCACCCCGATGGCTATGTACAATTAAAAGATCGCAGCAAAGATATTATTATCTCGGGCGGCGAAAATATCTCCTCGATTGAAATTGAAGAGGCCCTGCATAAGCATCCGCAGGTTGCGGCAGCCGCAGCCGTCGCCATGCCACATGCAAAGTGGGGTGAGACCCCCTGCGCCTTTGTCGAGTTGCACGCGGGGGGGGCGGTATCGGCGGAACAATTGATCACTTGGTGCAGGCAGCATCTGGCAACCTACAAAGTACCCAGCCGCATCGTGTTTGGCGATATCATCAAAACCTCCACCGGCAAGGTGCAGAAATTTGTCCTCCGTCAGCGCGCTGCGCAATTGGCCGAATCGGCGCCGCGAGTGGTTACCTTAGATCGATGACCTCAGAGCAATGACCTCAAAGTGGTTACATCAATTCGATAACCAAAACTTCAAATAGCTCACCCAAATTGGTCACCTTGTGGCTGGTCTCATCGCCCCAGCGAACCTCGCCCGCAGCCACC
>CALGJN010000440.1:0-1696 GCA_937920185.1 uncultured Cellvibrionales bacterium
GACCTAGACTCGGGTCGTAGCGCACCCAGCCAAAGGGCGAAGCCGCAAAACCATAGATGGAGCCAAAGCACAGTTCTTTTCCGGTTACCGGATCGCGGTTGTCGATGACCCCGTCATCGTTTGCGTCGATGGTGCGCGGTCGGGTTGGGCATTTTGCATAAGGGGTGTCCGCTTGGGTAAACGACTGCTGATCGGTGTAGCCAGCTGATAGATTAAAACGCCAGTTGTCTGCGGTTTTGCCCCAAATGCCATCCAAACCTAAGGTTTGACCGTCGCCCATCTTAGGGTAGTCGTAGGTAACCCTAAAACTACCCCCGTCGACTGCCTCGCGCGTAATGTAGTTAGCTACCCCCGCCACCGCATCGGCCCCGTAAATCACCGACGCACCGTCTTTATAAACTTCTACTCGGTCCAGTGCGGCGACGGGGATCGCGGTAAGATCAGCGCCATACACTGAGCCGCCGACCCCAGAGGGGACAACGCGTTTGCCGTTGAGCAATACCAGCGATCGCTGAGCCCCCAAGCCACGCAAATTAACTGAATTAGCACCGGGCCCACCGTCGGTCACATAGCCACCGTAACTGTCGTCAATCTGCACGCCGGAGGTGAGGTTGGATGATTGTAAGATGTCGGTGGCAGACAGCAGACCCGACAGTTCAGCGACTTCCATACGAATCACTTCTATCGGTGCCAGACTGCTAAATTCGGAGCGTTTAATGCGTGATCCGGTGACCATCACCTCTTCGATTTCGAGGCTGTTTTTAGCGTCATCGTCCTCGCTTACCTCGATCGAGGATCCAACCTCAGGCGGCGGAGTTTCAGATTGTGGATTTTGTGCTAGCGCAGCGCTTGACAGCACCCAGAGTGAACTGATCAAAACTATTTTGGTAGTGAGTTTAATTAAACAATGTTCCATATTAACGTTACTCCCTTTTTTGCAACGCACTGTAGTCGGTCATTTTGCCCATCGACAGGTTGTGGCTGGTAGGCGATACGGCCCGTTGAATAACCTATCGTAGATCGCTGGCAACAGCGCCATTGCAATAAGTTGGCGGACACACCTACGCGCTCATGCCGCAGCCCTCTCTCGGTATTGACCAAAAAAGCTGCGAACCATGAAAACTAGCGGTCGCGATGAACCGATTACATTCGTTGATGTTTTTAACATTCATTAGAGTTATAAATTGCATTGCAATCGATAGTAAGAGATGTGCCCCGGGGAACACATACGGCTAAATAACTAAATCGTAAGATGTAGGTAGGCAGCATTGTCGATTTAGGTTAATCTTTATGTGAATAGTATTCGCAAGCGCGACAATGCGTGCTTATGTGCAAAGCGCAATCGCCGACCGACATGCAAGGCGGGACAAGACGGCAAGCATTGCGAACGGCAGACGGACCACTGGCGGCTAGAAAAAAATGTTTAATTTGACGACCAGTTGGCACTTTGTGTTTTATCAAAACAGGGTGTGCAGGCCGTAGACGTGACACTTGACGGGTATGCGGGAATCGGCAACCGATCGTGGGTTGTGGACTAATCGACGGATGCGCAGCCGCCGACGGCTGGCTAAATACTGAACTCGCCCACGCCTGCAAGACAGGTGGTAGATAGCCACCAACAATGCTGTAACAATAATGCTTTAACAATAATGCTGTAACAAGGCCGCACAACGATAGGGAGAGGACCCATGAAGCA
>CALGJN010000441.1:0-1211 GCA_937920185.1 uncultured Cellvibrionales bacterium
TCCCATTCAGACGGCTTGTTGGTTTGATTGTAGCAAGCTTGATAGGCACCGGCTAGCCGCTTGCTGGGCACCTTAAAAAGTCCCATCGTCTAATCCTCAAGCGCCGCTTCAAGCTGTTCCTGCAAAGCCAACCACTGCTCTTCCAGTTGACTCTGATGCCCCTTTAACTGACCCTCGTCGCGCACCAATAGCCGCAGTTGCTCGCGCTCTTGATCGCTGTACATACCTGGCTCTGCGAGACGCGTCTGAATCTGGCTCAACTGGCGTTCAGCGCTTTCCAACTCGGTCTCCAGCGCCTTGATACGACGCATCAGCGGCGCCCTCTGCGCGCGTCTGTCGGCGGCCTGTTGGCGGGCGGCGCGCCGATCCACTACCGGCGTCTCGACCTCGACAGCAGCGGGCTTAACCTCTCGCCGGTATTGCTTGGCCCAGCGCTCGTAATCGGTAAGATCGCCATCAAAAGATGCCAGTCGACCATCGGCAACCAAGTAGAGTTCATCGACGGTATTGCGCAGCAAGTGTCGATCGTGAGATATCACCACTAGCGCGCCCGAGTAGGATTGCAGCGCCATGGTCAGCGCATGGCGCATCTCTAAGTCGAGATGGTTGGTCGGTTCGTCCAACAGCAGCAGGTTGGGCTTCAACCAGACGATGATCGCCAGCGCCAACCGCGCCTTTTCGCCACCAGAAAAACTCGCCACCGCGGTCAATGCGCTGTCGCCATGAAAATCAAAGCCGCCGAGAAAATCTCTGATTACCTGTTCGGTGGCCCGCGGGGTCAGCCGCTGCAAGTGCAGCAGCGGGCTGGCCTCGAGATCCAGCGCCTGCAACTGGTGCTGAGAAAAATAGCCAAGCTGCAAGCCCTCGGCGCAGGTGCGATAGCCGGCGCTGAGCTCAAGCGCGCCTGTGAGTGCCTTGATCAGGGTCGACTTGCCCGCGCCATTCGGCCCCAACAAGCCCACCCGCATGCCCGCCTGAAGTTCAAAATCCACCGCCTGCAAGACGGTTTTTTCGGCGTACCCCAAGGTCACCTCTGACAGGCTGACCAAGGCACTGGTGACCTTTTGAGGCTCGGGAAAGTTAAAATAAAACGGCGAATCGACGTGCGCCGGGGCGCTGTCTTGCATCCGCTGCAGTTCTTTTAAACGACTCTGCGCCTGACGCGCCTTACTGGCCTTGTAGCGAAACCGCTCGACGAATGCCTCGACATC